>JALVWL010000232.1 GCA_027034965.1 Candidatus Omnitrophota bacterium | reverse complement strand
CTTAGATCCAGAGGGAAAGGCAATAGAAGAACATTATTGCTATAAAATCCTGTTGGATTATGATTTAGCTCAATATCAGATAAATGAAGATCATCCTCGTAAATTTCCTGCTTTGGCCAAGATAGAAATAATTCCCGAAGAAGATGAATATTGAATCGTCAGAGAAAAGCCGCTGATTCCATTGATATATGTTTGATTGTCTATGCAAAAATAAACGAAGCAAAATAAAGATATATTTTTATGGGAGATTTAGTCTCATTTGGCGGGAGCTGTTATGATGAAAAATAAAAAAGTCTACATCCGAACATTCGGCTGCCAGATGAACAAGCGCGATTCGCAGGTTCTGGCAGGTGCGCTAAAGAGGCGGGGCGCAGTTGATTTCCAATTGGGAGCGAGCGTAGGTTTTGGGTCCCGCTTTTGATTTACAGTATTTCTTGACTTCCTCAATTCTCTTGACAAATATTACCATACAGGATATGATTTTTGCAGAATTGTATGGTAACCGAGGAGGGATATGGCGGTTAGAAGTGTATTGGAAGAAGAACTAAAAAATTCTTTGCGCTTGAAAAAGAATTACGAAAGAGCTTTGGCGAAGTTGCCTAAAGGCAGCCTTGTTAAGAAGAAAATAAAAGGACACGAGTATTATTATCTTATCCTCCGAGAGCAAGGCAAAGTAAAGTTTATTTATAAAGGTAAAAACGTTTCCTCTGAGACCATAAAAAGATATAGAGAGGCAAAGCAATTGCGTGCAAAATATCGCAAGCTCCTATCGGAGACAAGAAAACAGATAAAATTTTTAAAGCGAGCTTTGAAGAATGGAAGATAATCAGATTGACTTATTGTTTAAAGTCCTAAAGATTCTAGATGATGAAGGTGTTTTGGAACATCTTATTATTGTGGGAAGTTGGTGTATATATTTTTATGGATTATATTTTCGGAAAAAGCACCCTATAGCGACATTGCGGACTAGGGATGTAGATTTTCTGGTCCCCGAGCCTAAAGCCTTGATGGTACATCTTGATTTGCCGGAGTTGTTAAAGCCGTTAGGTTTTCTTGTAGAGTATCGTGGAAATGAAGGATATATAAGATTAGTACATCCAGAAATTTTTATTGAATTTCTTGTTCCTCAGAAAGGAAGAGGAATAGATAGAGCTTTCCCTTTGTCAAATCTTGGGTTAAATGCCCAGGCGCTTAGATTTATGGATGTTCTTTTTATGGAAACAGTAGATCTGAATGTAAAAGGAATTACAATCAAATTGCCCCATCCTGTATGTTTTACATTGCACAAAATTATTATATTTACCAGGAGATCGCGAGAGAAAAGGAAAAAAGAGGTAGAACAGATAGATAGGATGCTAGATTTGTTAAAAAAAGAAGACCGAGACCTATTGTTAAGAAGATTTTTTAATAGACTTCATCCAAAATGGCAGAAAAGGGTAATAAATAACCTAATAAGCCTAGGCAAAGACAATATTGTTGAACTTTTACGATAGTAGAAATTTCTTATTATCAAGGTGTATTTTATGGAGGTAACAATAATTCGTATTATATTGTATATTGGAACTGTTGTGATGAATAAATCAGGCCAAATAAGATCTATAATGCAATGATGAAAAATAAAAAAGTCTACATCCGCACCTTCGGCTGCCAGATGAATAAGCGGGATTCAGAGGTGCTCTCTGGTGCACTAAAGAGGCGTGGGGCAGAATTGGTAGACGACTGGGAATCTGCGGATGTGATTCTGTTTAATACCTGCGCAGTGCGCAAGCACGCAGAGGACAGGGTCTTTAGCATACTTGGGCTTATTGCAAAGAAGGCGCGGACAAGAGGACAGGATAAGGTGTTCGGGCTTTTGGGATGTATGGCCCAGGAATGGAGGGATAAGGCATTTAAAAAGGCGCCTTACTTGGATATCGTCTGCGGGCCAAATGATTTATATGCTCTGATTGAAAATTTAGATGATATTATTGCCAGTCGTAAGAAGGCCTTGTTCGTTGACAGCAATCAAAGGGTGGATGAATTTTACTCTGACGGTGCGTATTTTAGCGAGGATAAAGAGCATGCCTTTGTAATCATTATGGAAGGGTGCAATAACTTCTGTTCCTATTGTATCGTGCCTTATCTGAGGGGAAGAGAGAGAAGCAGGCCGTCAGAGGATATTATTTCAGAGATAAAGCTGTTGATAGATAAAGGGATATCCAAATTTACCCTTCTGGGGCAGAATGTAAATTCCTATTCTTCTGACTTGTCTTTCCTTGAGCTGTTAAAGGCAGTCTCGGACATAAAGGGAGTTAAAGATCTTTCCTTTGTTACTGCCCATCCCAAAGATGCCTCTGTTGAGTTATTTAAGATAATGGCAGAACGTGAGAATATAAAAAAATACCTCCACCTGCCGTTTCAGTCGGGTTCCAACCGCATATTAAAACTAATGAACCGCAATTATACAATTGAACACTATAAGGAATTGGCAATGGCATATCGTGAGATTGTCAGGGGCGGATATCTTAGCACGGACATTATAGTAGGCTTTCCAACCGAGACAGATGAGGACTTTCAGGCGACCTTTGAGGTAATGAAAGAAATAAAATTTGAAACCGCTTACATTTTCAAGTATTCCCCAAGGCCGTTTTCCAAGGCATCAGAGAGGAAAGACGATGTGCCAAAAGAGGTTAAGGAAATGAGACACAAGATCTTGCTGGACTTTCAAAAATCCTCTGCAGGGCAATGAATATAACTTTTTGTAAAGGATAGTTGACAAAGTTAACTTGCATGTTAACATATAAGTGTGGAGAGAGAAGTAGTATTTTATGAGACGGCATCAGCTTATTGTCCGGTTGAGGAGTTTTTGGACACGTTGCCTTCAAAGCAAGCCCAAAAAGTAATATGGGTTTTGCAATTGATAGAAGAATTGCCAAGGGTTCCCTCAAGTTATTTGAAAAAGTTAGTGAATACAGAAGATATTTGGGAGGTAAGGATTATATCCGGGAATAACATATATCGTCTTTTAGGATTCTTTGATGGTCCAAAATTGATTGTCCTTAACCATGCTTTTCAAAAGAAAAGTCAAAAAATTCCTCAAAGGGATATAAAAATTGCGGAAAATAGAAAGAAAGACTATTTTGAAAGGAGGCGATAGTATGAAAAATCTCAAGTCTTATATTGTCAAACGCAAAAGTAGAGATCCTGAATTTGCCAGAGGTTATGATTCAGGTTATCAGGAATTTAAAATAGGGGCTATGTTAAGACTTGCAAGGGAAGAGGCAGGGCTAACTCAAGAACAGCTTGCAAAGAAACTCAAGACAAAGAAAACAGCCATATCACGTATAGAGAATCACGCAGAAGATATAAAACTTTCCACTCTTGAAAGGTTTGCCAAGGCTCTGGGTAAGGAGTTGCACATTGAGGTTGTATGACCTAAATATTGGCGTAAAAAGAGATCAAATCCTTTTGTTAGCCTCCCGTTTCCTTGTGCTTTATTAGTAGTATCAATAGAGACTCCTTATCGCAAGGCTAAAGCCCTTTTGGACTTTCAAAAATCCTCTGCAGGGCAAAGAATATAACTTTTTGTAAAGTATAGTTGACAAAAAGTATAACTTTTTGTATATTATAGTTAGCATGAAGTATAGAGATATCCTTCCTAGAATAGAATCGGTTATGCATTCCGGCAAGGCGATTGTGATTACCGGGATGCGCAGGGTTGGGAAGACGACCATTCTTAAGTATTTGTATGATAAGGTTGGATCCGATAACAGGTTATTCATTGATTTTGAGAACCCCATTGAGAGGACGATATTTGAGAATGAAGACTACAATCTTATCAAAAACGAGCTTGAGTTAATGGGGCTTGATTTTTCAGAGAGGCATTATATTTTCCTGGATGAGATTCAATATGTTAGAGATATCCCCTCTGTTATGAAATTTCTTATGGATAATTATGGGGCAAGGTTCTTTGTGTCCGGCTCTGCAAGTTTTTATCTGAAGAATCTATTCGCTGAATCTTTGTCCGGCAGGAAGTTCATATTTGAGCTCTATCCTCTCTCTTTCCGTGAGTTTCTAATATTCAAGGAAGTATTGCCTTCCGATGGAGACGGGATGAGCAAGGCATTAAAATCTAATCGGCTCTTGTCTAATATAAAAACATTATTTGGTGAATATATGCGTTTTGGAGGATTTCCAGAGGTCGTTTTGACCGATTCAGAGAATCAAAAGACGATGCTTTTAAAGGATATGTTTACCTCTTTTTATCAGAAGGAGATTTTGGGCCTGGCAGATTTCAGGAAGAATAAAGAGTTGATGGATTTGATGCTGTTTATAATGGAGCAGATTGGCAGTCTATTTGATGCCTCTAAGATTGCCAGGCAGGTTGGATTGTCGCGGCATACAGTGAAGGAATATGTTGAGTTCTTGAGGCAGTCGTATTTTTTGTATTTATTGCCTCCTTTTTCTCAGAATAAACAGGTAGAGATAAGAAAGATGCCTAAAATTTATTTATGCGATTGCGGGATGTTGAATGTGTTTGCTCAGATTGATAGAGGCAGGCTGTTTGAACAGGCGGTATTTCAGTCAATCCGGCCCTATGCAGATAGGCTGAATTTTTACAGAAGAAAGACAGGCCAGGAGATAGATTTTATTATGGATAAAGAGCTTGCCATAGAGACAAAATTAAGGGCATCAGAGCTCGACGATAGGAGGCTGCATTCTATGTGCAGGGATCTGGGGATTAACAAGAGAATAGTCGTTGATCTGGAAGGCGTTGATAGATTGGTAGGTCTTGCCTCTATACAGTAGTGACGATTTTTATTTGTATTCCAGGAAAGGCAATGATACTATCTTGTTAGGGTAGTCTGTATGGGTTTAACAATAGGAGGAAATCCGGATGATAGAGAGGTATACTCGAGAACAGATGTCTGAAATCTGGAGTGATGAAAATAAATTTGGCCTTATGCTTGAGATAGAGCTCCTGACTGCCGAGGCCCAGGCAGTGGTATTGAAACTCTTTCCTGAGGACGTGGTTACAGAGATGAGAAACAGGGCCAGCTTTGATGTGAAGAGGATAAGAGAGCTGGAGAATGTAACCAATCATGATATCGTCGCCTTTATCCAGAACGTTTCGGAATCCCTAGGAGAGTATGCGGCCTATTTCCATAAAGGCCTGACATCAAATGACCTGATAGATACCGCCTTTGCAGTCCAGATCAAACAGGCTACAGAGATTATTTTGAAGGATATAGATGAGGTATTGTCTGTTGTCAGGAAGAAGGCCATCTCTTACAAAGACCTTATATGTATAGGCCGCACGCACGGGGTCCACGCAGAGCCAATTACCTTCGGATTAAAATTTGCCTTGTTTTACGATGAGCTTGCCAGGGCCAAACGGCGTATCCTATTGGCCCTGGAGGACGTGGCAGTAGGCAAGCTTTCAGGTGCTGTTGGGAATTTTGCCCATAACCCGCCTCAGGTAGAGGCCTATGTATGCGAGAAGCTGGAGATAAAACCCTGCTCCATCACCACGCAGGTAGTCCCCAGAGACCGCCATGCCGCATACATTAGCTCCCTTGCATTATTGGGCGCCAGTATTGAGCGTTTCGCAATAGAGATACGACACCTCCAGAGGACAGAGGTCCTGGAAGCAGAGGAGCCGTTCAAGAAAGGGCAGAAAGGGTCCTCAGCAATGCCGCACAAACGCAACCCGATACTTTCAGAACGCCTGACCGGACAGGCAAGGCTATTGCGTTCCTATGCCCTGGCGGCAATGGAAGATGTTGCGTTGTGGCATGAGAGAGATATAAGCCATTCATCGGTTGAACGGGTCATCTTTCCGGATGCCACTATATTGGCGGATTATATGCTTGTGAAATTAAAGGGCCTGCTTGAAAACCTGAATCTCTATCCAGAGAATATAAAGAGAAACCTAAATCTTACCAACGGATTGATTTATTCCCAGAGCCTGCTATCGGCATTGATGGACAAAGGCGTTGAGAGGATGAAGGCCTACGAATGGGTCCAGCGCAATGCTATGATGTCCTGGAATGAAGGTACAGACTTCCTTTCCCTCGTTAAGTCTGACGAAGACATCCTAAAACACATAAGCGAAGGCGAGCTGGAAAAGATCTTCTCGCCCGACAGATTTGTGAAGAACATCGGAGAGATATACCGCCGCATTGGATTGGAGGAGTAATCTCAGAGATTCAAAATATCAATATCGGTGTACTGCTCCTCATCAAAAAAGGCTTAAAATAAGGGAGCAGCTGATTTATCCCAAATTATACAATAGGGGATTAAAATATAATGGAATTTGTTGTAGGACAAATTAAAATAACTAAAAACTCAAACCTAAAAACTAAAAACCACAACTTAAAGCTCAAAACTGTTTTTTAATATAAGGAGAAAAGAGAACTAGGTAAGGCGAGAAGGGATTGCATGGATTGAGGTCTTATGCGAGAAAAAGGAAGAAGAAGTAAGGGCTTTAAAGATTGCTAGTTTTAAGTTTTAAGTTGTAGATTTGACTTTTGACTTTTGAGGTTTGAGTTTTATAAGATGGAAAGTAAAGAATTCTAATACAT
>JALVWL010000231.1 GCA_027034965.1 Candidatus Omnitrophota bacterium | reverse complement strand
CCTGTAAAGATGGAGTTGATAGCGCCAGACAGACCGATTGTTATAAGGGATACGATTGATATAGAGGATATGGCCTTTTCGTATATATACCTAGTTTCGCCTATGAGGATCTGATGTGAAGAAGGCAAAGGAAATCGTTGCTAATATCCTAGGGGATAAGAATAGTCTGGTCTTACCAGATGTTCTACAGGATTATAAAGAAAATATAAGATATCTAGAGAAAAAAGGTGATAAACTAATAATTTATGTTGATTCTCCGTCGGTTCAGTATGTGTTGAGGAGAATGAACTCTGAGATCGTGGATTCTATGGGGGGTATAAATGAGGTTAAGGTCTTTTTGAGCAACTAAAGGGGTTTTGCTATGGCTAGGTCAGCGAAGACAGATAAGTACGACTCTTCAAAAATACAGGTCCTAGAAGGCCTTGAGGCCGTTAGGAGACGACCAGCGATGTATATTGGAGATGTCTCTGAACGCGGTCTGCACCATATGGTCTACGAGGTGGTTGACAACTCTATTGACGAGGCACTGGCAGGTTTTGCCAAGAATATAAGCGTCAGGATTCTTGTCGATGGAAGTGTGGAGGTAGTAGACGATGGGAGGGGGATTCCTGTGGATATACATCCTACTGAGAAGCGACCTGCTGTAGAGGTGGTTATGACGACTTTGCATGCTGGTGGAAAGTTTGGTTCTGGCGCTTATAAGGTCTCAGGTGGATTGCACGGCGTCGGTGTGAGCTGCGTTAATGCCCTTTCGTCTTTTCTTGAAGTGGAGATAAAGCGGGGCGGTAAGATTTATCACCAGAGATATGAGAGGGGTAAGCCAGTAACACCGTTAAAGGAGATAGGGAAGGCAAAGGGCAGTGGCACGAAGGTCCTGTTCAAACCTGATAAGGAGATATTTAAGACAACAGAATTTTCTTTTGATATCCTCGCCAATAGACTGCGGGAATTGGCATATCTCAATAAGGGGATAAGGATAGTCCTGCAGGACGACAGGACGGACCAGAGGGAGGAGTTTTTCTTTAAAGGCGGTATTATCTCTTTTGTGGAATACCTTAATAGGAACAAGGAACCGCTGCACAAGGTGGTATACTTCGAGGATAAGAGAGAAGATGTAATGATAGAGATAGCCCTTCAGTACACCAGTGCCTATAGCGAAAACCTGTTTTCTTTTGCGAATAATATAAATACCATAGAAGGTGGTACTCACCTGAGTGGGTTCAAGTCTGCTTTGACCAGGGTGGTCAACCAATATATAAAGGCCAAGAAGAAGATAAAGGATTCAGAAAAGGTATCTATATCCGGAGACGATGTGAGGGAAGGGCTGACAGCGGTTATTAGTGTAAAGCTTCCTTCGCCGCAGTTTGAGGGCCAGACAAAGACAAAACTAGGAAACTCTGAGGTAGAGGGTCTTGTTAACTCTGTTGTTATAGATAACCTTGGGACCTATTTTGAGGAGCATCCTTCTGTTGCAAATAAGATAATAGACAAGATTATAACTGCCGCGCGGGCCAGAGAGGCCGCGCGAAAGGCAAGGGAGCTGACCCGCAGGAAGGGGGTCCTTGATTCCACCTCTCTGCCCGGTAAGCTAGCGGATTGTTCGGAAAAGGACCCGTCTATGTGTGAGCTATATCTAGTTGAGGGTGATTCTGCAGGGGGTTCTGCAAAACAGGGCAGGGACAGACGTTATCAGGCGATACTTCCACTAAAGGGAAAGATATTGAATGTAGAGAAGGCCAGGATAAACAAGATATTGACTAATGAGGAGATAAAGACGATTATCTCAGCAATAGGTACGGGAATAGGTGCGGATTTCGATATAAATAAATTGAGGTATCACAAGATAATTATTATGTGCGATGCTGACGTTGATGGCTCGCACATACGTACCCTACTTCTGACCCTCTTGTATAGACATATGAAGCCACTGATAGAGAACGGATTCGTTTATATCGCCCAGCCGCCACTGTATAAGGTCAAGAAAGGGAATAAGGAACAGTATATAGAGAGTGACGAGGACCTGGCAGAGGTTATGCTCAAGATAGGGACAGATGGGCTGATCTTGAAGGGTAAGAAGAAGGAATGGAAAGCAGATGCCCTTCTGGCCTTATTAAAGTTGGTCGAATCCGCTGAGAAGATGCTGGACTACATATCAAGACGGTATCACGTTTCTATAGATGATCTGTTGATCTTTGCCCAGAAAAACAAAGACCGTCTCCCTCTCTATGTTTTAAGGGATAGGGGAAAGACGCTTTTCTTTATTTCTGATGAGGACCTGTCTGCATATGCCCATCAGAAGGATGTGGCCTTAGATGATCTCGATATGCAGGAGATATCAGAGACCGAGGATCTGAAAGGGATCTTTGATGAGATAAAGAAGCAGGGACTTTCTTTAAAGGATTTCTGGGACCCTGAAAAGGGAGAAGAGCACAGAAATAAAAAGGCGCCGTTTACCATTATAAAGGAGGGCAGGTCGGGCAGCGAGGAGTTCTTTTGTCTGGGGCTTAGAGACGTCCTTTCGTTTGTGAAGCGAAATGCCCAAAAGGGTGTGCACATACAGAGGTATAAGGGATTGGGAGAGATGAATCCCGAGCAGTTGTGGGAGACGACAATGGATCCCGAGAACCGGACGATTCTCAGGGTTACTATGAGTGATGCGGTCAAGGCAGAAGAGATCTTCTCCCTGCTAATGGGAGACTCTGTGGAGCCGAGGAGGGAATTTATACAGAATCATGCCCTGGAGGTCAGGTTTCTGGATATCTAATCGCAGGAGGAGTAGATGTATACGAGAAACGAGAAGATAATACCGAGGCCTATAGAAGAGGAAATGAAGGTCTCGTATTTGAATTACGCAATGAGTGTTATCGCTGGAAGGGCGTTGCCGGACGTAAGGGATGGGCTGAAACCAGTACAGCGCAGGATATTGTTTGCAATGGATGAACTTGGGCTGCAGTATGGGAAGCCGTTTAGAAAGAGTGCTAGGATAGTCGGTGACGTACTTGGTAAATATCATCCTCACGGAGACAGCGCTGTTTACGATGCCCTGGTGAGGATGGTCCAGCCGTTTTCCCTGAGATATCCCCTTATAGATGGCCAGGGAAATTTCGGTTCCATAGATGGAGATGCGGCAGCGGCTATGCGCTATACAGAGGCCCGCCTGGAGAAGATGTCAGCAGAGATGTTGAGGGATATCGATAAGGATACAGTGGATTTTGTGCCGAACTTCGATGAAAGCCTAAAGGAACCCACAGTATTGCCAGCTGCAGTACCTAATCTATTGATAAACGGGGTCAGCGGTATAGCGGTTGGGATGGCGACCAATATTCCCCCTCATAATCTGGGAGAGGTAATAGATGCCCTGGTGGCCTTGATAGATAATCCGGATATAACAACAAAGGAGCTTATGCGATTTATAAAAGGGCCGGATTTCCCTACAGGGGCCCTGATATGCGGCAGAGAAGGTATAAAACAGGCCTATGAGACAGGCCGTGGAAAGATAACCCTACGGGCCAGGGCAGTTACAGAAAAGCATCCCAAGAGCTCAAAGACGTCCCTAGTTATTACCGAGATACCCTATCAGGTGAACAAGTCAAACCTCCTGGCGGCAATCGCTGCCAATGTACAGGCAAAAAAGATAGAGGGGGTTTCGGATATAAGGGATGAGTCAGACAAAGAAGGGCTTCGAATTGTCCTGGAACTCAAGAGAGATGCCCATCCAGAGGTTGTTTTAAATCAGCTCTACAAGCACACGCAGCTTGAGACGACTTTTGGCATAATCCTGCTGGCATTAGTAAATGGCAGGCCCAAGGTCCTTACCCTGAAGGAGATATTGCAGCATTTTATACAGCACAGACGTGATGTTGTGACCAGGAGGACTAAATTTGATCTGGAGAAGGCAAAACGCCGCGCCCATATACTTGAAGGCCTGAAGATAGCCGTTGACAATATAGATGAGGTAATCGAGATAATAAAGAAATCAAAGACAACACAAGACGCCAAGCAAAAGCTGATGAAACGTTTTGATCTGACGGAAGTGCAGTCTCAGGCCATATTGGAGATGCAATTGCAGAGATTGGTTGGACTGGAGATAAAGAAGCTGGAAGAGGAATACTTAGAATTGATAAAGAAGATAGAATTTCTGGAGTCAGTTCTTGCTTCGGACGAGAAACTTATGTCGATAATAAGGCAAGAGCTCCAAGAGATAAAGGAGAGATACGGAGATGAACGACGAACAGAGATAACCGCAGCAGCAAAGGAGTTGGATATCGAGGACCTGATTCAGGAAGAGGATATGGTAATTACTATAAGCCACCGAGGATATATCAAGCGGATGTCCATCAGCAGTTACAGAAAACAGGGAAGAGGAGGGAAGGGCGTTGCTACCTCTGCGGCAAAAGAGGACGATTTTATAGAACACCTCTTTGTGGCCAAGACCCTGGATTATCTATTGTTCTTTACGAACAAAGGTCGTGCCTATTGGCTCAAGGTCTATGAGATACCAGAGGCCTCTCGTCAAAGCAGAGGGAGGGCCATAGTGAATCTACTTTCACTTTCTCAAGGAGAGAAGGTGAGCACGGTCCTTGCCTTGCGTCAGTTTAAAGAGGAAGAGCGTATGGTTATGATAACCAGAAACGGCATTGTCAAACGAGTAGAGGCAGGTGCATTTAGCAATGTGCGAAAGGGAGGGATTATTGCTGTTAGTCTGGATAAAGGTGACGAATTGGTGCGGGTGCTTTTGACAAAAGGTGACGACGACTTGGTTATCGCTACAACAAAGGGTCTGGCAATTCGCTTTGGTGAGACCGATGTCCGGGAGATGGGAAGACAAGCCCGGGGAGTTAAGGGAATTGCCCTGAAAAGAGGGGATTTTGTTGTCGGGGCAGCGGTGGTTGAAAAGGGTAAGGATCTGTTGACTATTACCTCTGATGGTATAGCCAAGCGATCTGGATTTGAAGAATACAGGCGACAAAAGAGAGGGGGAAGTGGAATTATAAATATAAAACTCCGAGGAGACGCTAGTGTTGTATTTGCTATGGCAGTGGATGAGCATACAGATGTTATGGTGATAACGCAAAAGGGAATGACAGTGCGTTGTCCGGTAAAGGATATCCGCCGCACCTCCAGAAACACCAAAGGTGTAAGGCTGATCCGAACAGAAGAGGGTGACAGGGTCGTTGCGGCAGCAAAGGTGGAAAAGGATGGCTAATAAAAAGGAAGTACAGGAAAGGGTTGCCATAGCTGGGCCGGAGATACGGCAGGTCTTAGCATTACCCGACTATAAAGAGCGCCTTTTGGAGCTCTTCGATGACTTGCATCCGTACGACATCTTTACTCTGATTGATGGGCTTCCTTATGAGGATATTGCCAAGATAATTTCAGCCCTTGGTAAGAGAGGGATAGAGGTATTTGAGTACTTCCCTGATGAGGAGAAAAAAGAGATCTTTTATTGCTTCTCAAAGAGGAAGATGGTAGATCTCTTGGAGGATATGGCGCCCGACGACAGAGCTGACTTCTTAAAGAAGCTGCCAGAGTCGCTATTAGACGATATCCTTCCCTTGGTTGCCCAGGCAGAACGAAACGATATAAGACGGCTTTTGCAGTATAAAGAGAGGACAGCCGGGGCCTTGATGACCACTGAATATGCAAACATACTTCCGGATATGACTGTCGAAGAGGCCCTGAATTATCTGAGAAAGATAGCACCTGACAGAGAGACTATCTACTACGTCTACGTTACGGACAAGGACAGAAGGCTGTTGGGTCTGGTAACGTTAAGGGAGCTGATAGTAGCGAGAAAAACCGCCCGTATAGAGGATATTATGCATAGGGATTTGATAAAGGTAAACGTCAATGAGCCAGCCGAAGAGGTGGCAAAGAAGGTCTCGAATTACGATTTTATTGCCATCCCTGTCGTGGATGATGAGGATAGGCTCGTGGGGATCGTTACAGTAGACGACGTCATAGACGTCATAGAAGAAGAGGACACCGAGGATATGTTTGCCCTGGGTGCTTCTGGTGTTGTCCACGATTACACACAGGAGACGACTTGGGGAATAGCAAAGAAAAGGATAACCTGGTTATTGGTGCTCGTTTTTGTGCAGTTTATATCCGGAGCAGTGCTACAGATGAATTCCGCTCAACTCCAGGCAATGATTGCCCTGGCCTTTTTCCTTCCAGTGTTGTCCGGTATGGGTGGGAATGCTGGCTCTCAGTCGGCAACAACGATTGTCAGAGGCCTGGCTACCGGAGAGGTATTGATAGATGATTTCTGGAAGATCTTCTTTAAGGAGCTTAAGATAGGGCTTTTGGTTGGAGGGGTGTTGGGAGCGATTGGTTTTGTTCGGGCATGGTTCATACAGCATGATTTTCGTCTAGGCATAACCGTCTTTCTTTCGATGATAGCTACTGTTACCGCAGCCACGACGGCAGGGGCAGTGCTTCCAGTGATATTTAAGAGAATCGGTCTAGATCCAGCCCTTATGTCAGGACCGTTTATCGCCAGCATTGTAGATATCGTTTCTATCTTGATTTATTTTCAGATAGCCAGATTGGTGATAGGTTTGTAAAGATAGGGGGGAGATTATTCG
>JALVWL010000230.1 GCA_027034965.1 Candidatus Omnitrophota bacterium | reverse complement strand
GTTGAAGGAAGATGTTCCTGATGGATATCTTAAAGATGGATATGATGTAGAAAAAATCATACATGAGTTGGTAGTCCTTTATGAATTTGCTTCAAAATTTTCTTATGATAAAGAAATAATTGGCATAATTGGCACGGATTATTCTTTGCTAGATAGATTTTATAGAAAAAGCAATATTATACTTCAAAACTCAAGTGAAATTTTGTTTGTTAATATAAATGGACGTATTACAACTTTTCGTCCTATATATAATTTAAGTTACAAATTCCTTATGTCTGAATTTACAGACAAAATAATTGCTATAAATCCTAAGGATATATTTGAACTTGATACTGTCATAGAGCTGATAGTTTTGCAACAGACAAATAAAATCCCACCTAAAACACTCTGGCTTAGAGGCAGATTCTGGGACAATTTTTATTCTCTTGTAAATAAAACAATGGTTAAAAATGGCACACTCAGAAGCGATGAGTTGAATATGATAAGATTTTTTAGCTCTGTTGATGAGATCAGTTCAAATTCTGCTATAAATATAAGTTCTGACCCTTGCCCTGTGTGTGGAGCCATTGATACAAAGATAAGAATAGTCAAGTGGCACATAGAAAGGGGAGATTTTATTCTTTGGCGGTGCCCGCATTGCGGAGTATATGTATTGGACGAAGACCAGCAGATGCCGCAGGAGCTTTATAAAGGAAGTGAATATTTCCTCCACAATCCCCAGGAAAAGTGGAAATACAGAGTTGGCTATATTGATTATGCTGCATCATTAGATGTGCGCGCAAGGGATTCTATTGCCCTTATTAATGTTTTGTGCCGTTACAATAGGAAGAATTATCCCGTGCATTTAGATATTGGGTGCGCAATGGGTGCGTTTGTAATATCCGGCCTTCACAATGGCTTTAATTCATTCGGCATAGATGTGTCAAATTATGCCATAAAGAGGGCAGAGCAGATTTTCGGCTTAAAAAACAGGGTGTTTGTTCAGGATGCTGCAGTAGATATTTATTTTCCTTATGGCCGGGCAGATATTGTGTCTATGCTGGATATAGTTGAGCATATAAGAAGACCTGTATCTCTTTTTATTTCTGCCCGCAGGGTTTTAAAAAGGGACGGTCTCCTTATGGCAAGGGTGCCTGTTGTAGGAGATGTATTTGATCCCAACTTGCTGTGGTGGGACCATATCTTGTATTATCCAATAGATACTCTTAAACTCCTGTTTAACCGTTCGGGTTTTAGAATCCTGTCAATAGAAGAAGACCCATTCAGAAAAGTTGCACAGATGGAGCATGTCGTGGTTGTGGCGAGCAGTAGTGCAATTAAAAAAGGCAACCAGTTAAGAGGCAGGTCAGATTTTCATATTCATTCTATATGTTCTGACGGTGAAATGTCTCCTGCTGAAATTGCTTATTTTGCACATACAAATGGATTTCAAGCAATTTCTCTAACAGACCACGATACATTATCCGGAACAGTTGAGCTTTTAAGGGCAAGGGACATTTTAGGCGGAGATTTTGAGGTGTTCCCCGGGATAGAAATCAGCCTCAAGCTTAGTGGAGTAAATTTTAGTGGCGGTATTAATCTTAAAACCATTCATATGCTTGCATATCTTGCGCCTATGGGAATTAAAGAATTTGCAACATGGCTTAAAACAAAACAGGCTCATAGTGTATTAAAACGCCTTCGCGGAAGGAGGCCAATGTGCCAATGGAGAAATAATTATATTGATTATCATGAACTTTCTCTTTTCAGAGAGGCCGGTTTTACTCTTGTGTGGGCGCATCCATATAGGACAATGCTTCAATATTCAGGGTATAATGCTAAGCCTAAAACTCTCTCATCTTACATTATACAGACTATCCACAGATTCAAACAAGACAAGTTTATTGACGGTATAGAGGCATATAATTCAAGGACACCTGAAGATATATCAGATATGTTGAAAGAAATCGCGTTAAACGAAGGATTAATTTTCACTGTTGGCAGTGACTTTCATGTTTTCGTGGAAGAAAGGCCTTATCTGCCGGGAATTGGCGATAGCCGAAGGCCGTTTAGCCGAAAAGTGCAACAACAGGCCTATACAATGCTGCGTAATAAGACAATAATAAACATTGCTAACTCTACAATTATCTCAAAACTTTCAAGGATGTGTATCGACGTTGATCTGGAAAGAGATAAAATATGCGGTCTTACCTTGAAACAGTTCTGCCGACAGCACAGCCTTTATCTTGATATGCCGCCATATAAAAATTTCTACGAAATAAATGAGGCGAAAAATTATATTAGTTTCCTGTGGAGGCAAAAGGTCCCTGTTATAAGGGAAACAATTAAAAATTACGCCATATCTATCGGTATTGATGAAAGCAGGATAAAAACTAGTTTGAAAGGCCGCCATACGAAACATAAGTTATACTATCTAATAAAATGGATGGCCTATGATAGCTGTGTTACACAGGTACGCCAGAGAAGAGAGGGCAAATTGTTTGGCGAAATTGACATAACAAGCATGAAGGTAATTGATGCACCAATATGGCCTGTGAATAAAAATAAAAAGCTAAATTACAAACTAATTGAATGGATGCCGATTAAAGACCGTGCCCCGCCGTATGAATATTACCAGGCAGAAAAACTTTCTCTTGCCCAATTAGGTTGCAAGAGGCCTGTGAAATACAGACAGAGATCCCTGTTTGGAACGTCTTATAAAAGAAACCAATCTGCAGCATCCATCAAAGATATAAAAGATCCTCTTTCTTGGGCCAACAAATATCTGAATTTATGTATAGAGCAAATACGACCTATAATTGATAAATATCGCGTAAGAGCATTAATTGAGCTCATAGAGTCTGAATTCCTGAATATAGCCAGGGAAATTATTGCTCTAAAAGATGATAGTACTCCAGAGAAGATAGCATTGGTTGCAGAAAAAGTAGCTGGCTTTAGCATTCTGGCAGAGCAAATCCTGAGAGCCTGTGTTATGGAAATTCAGCCTATGGATGTTAAAGCAGATGCATTAACACCTCAGATGCTTACAGAAATTGATAATCTAATCCATTTCTTTGAACTTATTGGGAGATTTGTAGGATTGTTATTTCTTATTAAATTTTTATCTCCCGTACTTATATCTCCAGGAGATATCTATGAAGCTAGAAATATTATTGTATTTAAAAAGGATAAACGCATTTCTCATGCAAAGTATCTTCTACCTTCTGGTAGTTATTGGACTATCCACGATGAGTTCAGACCAGAAATTGTTTTCGAGACATTAATGTCTATTCAGACCTTATTAGAGCTGCTTATGTGGCGTAAGGGAATAGTACTTACGCCCTTAGACAAAACAGATATTAAGGGAATAATACCATTGAGCATACCCCTCATTCCCACATTTATGGAATCCCTTGGCGGTGTGAGTCAAGGTAATTTTTATAAGTTTATCAGGCAGTATCGAGGAAAATATCCCGGGCATATAGTCAGGATAAGGGACGAAGTCTCTATAAAGATAAAGGTTATGGTGGATAACGGGATATTTTCTGAAAATATTTCATCAAGTTCGTCATCTATGGTCACTTATATAAGAAGAGATATGTCATTTATAGGGGCTAGAAGGCAGTTTCTTAGGAGACAAATTAAAGAAAGGAAAAGGATATTATTTGCAAAAGATGAGGGGAAAATCTTTCGTCGGGTTTTTGTTATAGATGATACTCATCTCATAGAAAAAAGATGGGATAATCCAATATGGTTTAGAAACCTTTCTGTAACCATAAAGGAGCTTAGGGGTCGAGTAGATAATAGATTTATAGCGAAAACATATATCTCTAAAAAGGGAGGAATTATACAGGAAAGGGTATTGCCTTTATTGCGGAAGACAAAAAATAGGAATGCATTATTATGGAGTAATGTTTTTTCTGCCAAGGAGGTAATAAAGCAATTTTTTATACTTGGCAGAGAATTATGGCGCCGGGGAGTCTTTGATGTTGATTTTTACTTGCATAATTATGGGCTTACGATAGACAACCGTATTGTGGGTTTTGATTTTGATGCGATGACAACAATGTATCCTTCGGATATGGAGATATCGAATTTATCCAAAGGATTACTTAATTATCCAGATTTAGTAGAAATGCCGTCTCAAGTAAGGGATTTTTATTTTGAAGAAGCAAAAGAATTTGTAAGTGATTTGAGGAAATTCTTGGGGTTTTATGAGATCCATCCATTTTGGGAAACACTATTAGGGAAAGAACCAGTTTACGATTTATTGCTTCCTCATCCTAATCCTGAAATTTTATTTACAGTTCCATTAGAAGAAGATATTCGTAGATTTGGTTTTATATCGGCTAAACCATTAGCCTCTTCATCAATATTGTCTAATATCTTAGACAAGACAATATCTTTTCTAAAACATAATGGCTACGAAATATTAACGAATAAGCCCAGAGAGGGAAGGTGGCATTATGTGTTTAAGGCAGTAGATACAAACAAAAATCGTATTTGTGCTATCAGAATTCCAAAGTTAGAAAGGGCAATGGAATATGGTGTTGATTACCTCAATGAAAGGCATTCCCGCAGTTGGTATGAGATGCGTAAAGAGATAGAGCATCCTAGTATTGTCAGGGTATGGGATATGTTTTCACCCATTATGGATATAAATGTCGTTCTGGTTATGGAATATTTAGATGGTTTCATAGACCTAAGTATGTCTATGTTTTCTTTACTACCAAAGCCTTATAAACTCATGGTATTGGCTGACTTGATAGAGGCTATAGCCTTTTTGCACAGCAAAGGGATAGCCCATGGAGATTTGATGGGCTATAGCTTATCAGACTTGCGTAATATTATGATAAATGAAGAGGGCAGCATAAAGCTTATAGATCTGTCTTATTTATGGCATCCCAATATAAAAAAGGTTCAAAAAAAGGACCTTATTAATTTAATAGCAATTATTGGAGAGATTGGAATTAGTGATGAGATAAAAGACAAATTGTTTAGGTTATTTCATAGGTTGTCAGATAAGTCAGCGCTGTTTACGGAAATCCGAAAATTAACTTCTCTTATGCGTAAGGAAGCCCAGGAAACCAGAGCTGAAAAAGATGCTGTGGTATATAGGAGGATTTTTTCTAAAAGTAACTCAGCTTCATCTTTTTCTAAGAGGAGATACAGGCACAGGTTTATAAAGCATTGGCGTAAGCTTATGAGGTTTTGCCGGGTCAAAAATAAAGAGTTTGCAGAGAAAGAACTGAAGTATCTTTTGAGACAGTATGATGAGGATCCACGTCGTCTCTATCATAATACAAGGCATATTGTCTTTATGTTGGATAATCTGGAAAAGGTATGGCGTCTTGCCCGCAGTCCAGTTGCTTTAAGGTTTGCTATCTTTTATCATAGTGTGATCTTTTATCCTAATTCTTTTGCAAGTAAGGTTGCTAGTGCACAAAGGCTGGTGTGGGGATTAAAGCGATTGGGTATAGCAGAGGGGACGATAAAGAGGGCGAGGCAACTGGTATTGGTAACCCGCCATCACCGGCCTCTAGAGGATGATATAGATGCTCAGATAATCTGCGACCTTGACTTTCTTTCCCTGTGCCTCAATTGGCCTAGGTTCTGCAAGGATCTTGATAAGGTGGCAAGGGAAGCTGGGGCAGATAAGATAATAGATTATTTTTCTATATTAGAAGGGTTTTTTAAGGAGATGATTGGCAGGGATCGGATATTTAATCTGCCTTATTTTTATGATTTATATGAATGTCAAGCACGAGATAACATAGATGGGTTTTTGAATAGAAGGATATTTTTCAATAATGTCTATGTGTATGGCGGTAAGAGATTCTATCTTATACCTGCCCGCTCTGGATTAAAAAGGCTTGCCTTTATGCTTAAAAACAGGGCTTCAACTAACACCCTCCTATTGATAGATGGAATGCCTGGTGTGGGAAAGACATTTCTGGCAGATATTATCTCTAAAGGTGTGGGGACTATACCTTCAGAACAGATACAAGTATTTCATATAGAAGATTATATATACAAAGATGTTTTCACTAACAGGATAGTTGTGCCTGAATTAGATTATTTCCTAACTGCCTTTGATAAGGGCAAGCGACTGGTGGTCATAGAAGGCTTGCATTCTTTTAGTTATCGGGACCGTGCAGATGTAATGGTTATGCTATTAGCCGATAGGAGCAGCAGAGAGAAAGTGTTTCTGGAAGAGCGCAATATACCTTTGAGCAAGTCTCTTGTGACTCGTCTAAACTATAGGAGACTGCCCTTTACCGAGACCACATTATTTATAGATATGTCCTGGCCATATGGAATTAGCAGGGAAGAGATAGAGAAAGTCTTTAGGAGTTCATCTCCTATATTGGACATGGATGCAATTGATGTGTATTTTCAGGAGCTACCTGGGCGTGGCAAGCAGTGTGTTGCGGGTAAATGTTGCTTCTTTGATAGACCATTGGAAGAAATAGCAAAATTTCTCCGTGAGAAAGGGATAAAGGGAATGCCATTGTATTCAGATTTTGTAGATGTACGAATTATAGAACATGGAGGAATGCGTTACACATATATCTTTGAGAGGTGCGCTGCGCTTTCGGTTATCTTTGATGTATCTGGAGGTAGACTTAGGCTAGCTATGCATTGCTCTTTATATGAATCTATCCCTGATGATCTCATATGCAAGAAGTTTCCCAATCTTGATAGGGGGGAAGAGTGCGAATGTATGGGATTTGTGAGGAGAGAGCATCT
>JALVWL010000229.1 GCA_027034965.1 Candidatus Omnitrophota bacterium | reverse complement strand
AGGTATGTCTTTCTCCTGCTCCTTTTATTGATGCTATCCTATACGGTCGGGTTTTTTATTACCGCATATGCTGTGCTTTTGGTGGCGCGGATTGGGTTTGTCTCCAGTGCCTCCTTCCCATCGGTTATCCGTTGGGTCAATCATCTATTGTTTCATACAAGGCTTGGCCTGCAAATCCTGCTGGCGGCAGTCCTCTTGAGTCTTGTTTCCTGGCTCCTGTCGGGATTTTCCCTGCGCCATATCGTCTCTATGTTCAAGGGATATCCGCCGGATCCAGAGGACCGCTATCACAAACAGTTTATAAACATAATAGATGAGGTCAAGATCGCCTCTGGTATCAAGAATATAGAGCCCAGGATACTGCCGGATACAGATATCAATGCCTTTACCTGTCAGGACTTCTCAGGCAAGATAGTAATCGGTGTTACAGAGGGTGCGCTGGCAAAACTTACCAGACACGAGTTAGAGTCAGTGGTGGGACATGAGATGGGGCATATTATGTCAGGCGATGTGGTCACCACGACGATGTTTAGTGCAATTATGTCTGTCTATGCGGCGATGAAGGAGGTCGGCCTGGGTATGTTGAAACTGGGGCTGGCAGGTGCCTATAGTTATAGGGCTGGCAGGGACAGGGATAGCAGGGTGAATATAAAGGTTAATCGTTCCTCGGGGATAAATGTCTTGGCCTTAATTGGCCTGGTTATCTTTATTATATCCCTTCTCTGGTCGTATCTAAATTATATGCTTATCACCCTTATCTCCAGGCAGAGGGAATATCGCGCCGATGCCTTGGCCATAAAGATAGTAAGGGATCCCATAAGCCTGGCAAGGGCACTGCTCAAGATAAAAAACGGTCATAAGAGTGTAAAGCTCATAACCGACAAGACAGTTGGGGCGCTGTTTATCTCCAATCCATTTACGCCCGAGAGGGTTTCTTCGAGCACCCCCCTGGCCGAATCTCTATTTAATACCCATCCGCCCATTACTGACAGGATTTCCATTGTCTGCAATATTGCTGGGGTCTCACCTGATGAACTTGAACTCCAGATTATCGCCGAAGAAAAGGCCAAGATAGAGGGCCGCTCTAAGACAGGGCTTGTCTTCCTGGCAGATGAGTCGCAGGAGGCCATTTCCCAGGCCGATGGCCCGCCAGATAGATGGATGGTCTTTATCGACAGTGCCTGGAAGGGACCTTTTAGTGTGGAAGAACTTGCTACTATGGGCCTTTCTCCTGACACGTTTATAAAGAGAGAGGGAGATGAAAGACACTCTATGATTCAGGACAATCCAGAAGTTATGCTGGGCCTGTTTGGTGTATCTGCCAGGATGGAAGGTGCAGGAGAAGAAGGGGATAATGCACCTGGGGATGCAGGGAAGCAGGTATACTGTCCAAGGTGTAAGGATGTCCTTCTATCAAGGGCTGATTATGAGGGTGTTATGGTCCTTGCCTGTCCAAACTGTCTTGGGATACTGTTGGACAGGGAGCATTTGAAGAAGATATTATTGAGGAAAGAGGTCGGTTTTTCAGATGAGATAAGGCTGTGGGGAGATAAGTTATTCAGTATGGTTGAGATGGCGAGCAAAAAATACGAAATAGCTCCTATAAAGAGGGAGCCATCCTTTGTCTGTCCTGTCTGTGGAGAGCGTAAGTTTGGCGTAAAGCAGAAGACCGTATCTATGATGTATAAGAGGGTCTTTGCGAAGAAGTTTCCTGTCCAGGTTGATATATGTGGCCTGTGCGGGCTTATTTGGTTTGACAAGGGAGAACTAGAGGTCTTGCAGTATATGTTTGAGAAAAAGGCGGAAGAGATGGGTGTGAGTGTTGAAGAGGTCTGGAACAACATCCCAGAGATCGGTATATCCTGGGGAGGATAAGTGAATACGATTGCGATGTTTCTACTCTTTTTTGGACTGGCTCTGGTCATCTGGCTGGCTGGTGTATCGTTGACCAGGGAGGTTGATAATCTGGCAGAGACGACCGGTATTGGAAGGGGATTTCTGGGGGTATTTTTGCTGGGGCTTATTACATCTCTGCCTGAGTTGCTGTCGAC
The DNA here is from genome assembly GCA_027034965.1 of Candidatus Omnitrophota bacterium. Taxonomy (GTDB): domain Bacteria; phylum Omnitrophota; class Gorgyraeia; order S143-82; family S143-82; genus S143-82. The sequence goes on along the minus strand of JALVWL010000229.1, from coordinate 4,703 downwards.
CAGCACGGCAGGGATTATAGGTAACTTTGATCTTGCCCTGGGAAATATATATGGTTCAAATGTCTTTAATCTGAGTATGCTTATATGGGCGGATGTGTTTTATCAGGGGAGAAAGAGCCTGGGATTCAATCTCTCTCAGCAGACTCTTGGTACAGGCCTTTCTGCGATATTTCTTATATCGCTGCTGTCGATTGGATTGATCGCCTTTTCCCATGGGATAAAACTGTATATATTCGGAATCCCGGCAATAGATTGGTTGATACTTTGCGCCTATATCCTCATCGCCAGGCAGATGTGGGGCGATGAAAGGGACAGCGCTGGGACTATAGTGCGTCCCAGGACGGGCCAGATTATAAGGATTGTATTTCTTTCTATGGTAATCGTAGCAGCGGGTATTGCAATATCCTTTGTCTGCGATGCCATTGCCAGGATAAAGGTCGCTGGCCTGCCCCTTGGTGGGACGTTTGTAGGAGGGCTGCTCTTGGGTATGGCCACCAGTCTACCTGAATTGAGTGTTTCTATATCTTCTGTGCGCCTAGGCAGTATTGATATGGCCGTTGGAAATGTCTTTGGAAGCAATATGTTTAATGTGATTATCGTTTTCTTTGCGGATATATTTGCTAACGGCAGCATCCTTGATTCGAACCTGATCCATCTAATGAGTTATGCAACCATTGTCCTTATGACGTCCTTATTTGTGATCTTTTCAATGTTTCGTCAGAAGCGTAAACTGTTCTACCTGAGTCCGGTAAGTTATCTTCTCATAATAAGCTATCTGGTATGGTCCCTTTCTCTCTATTTCTGGCGCTGATAAAAAACATCTTGTAGTTTCCCTTTAAGGGCAATAGAATATTTATTGTCCATTTGCTTAACCCAAGAAAAAAGATGTTCAGATATATTCTGAGTTCCCTGGTGCTGGTTTTGTTTTTGCATGGATGCGGACCAAATAGGAAGGGGGTATCCTATTCTGCCTCATCTGTGGCAGCCTCTGTGTCAGAGAATGCCACCTTCTCTGCAGGCCTGCCTTATCATATCGTCTGCAGGGGGGAGACCCTCTGGAGGATATGCAATAACTATGGTGTGCCGATCGATGATGTGGTGCGTATAAATAGGATAAAGAACCCATCGGATATAAAGGTGGGCCAAAAGATCTACCTGCCTGTCAAGGAAGGCCTTCCTGATGAAAGGTATCATTTTTCGGATAGGTATTCTGGGAAGACAGAGCGTCGTTTTATCTGGCCTGTTAAGGGAAAGGTGGTTATGTTCTTTGGTCAGAGTAGCGATGGATGGGTGAACAAGGGCATAAATATAGCCTCGCGAGGGAATTATGTATGCGCTCCTAAGACAGGTAAGGTGGTATTTTTGGATACGAATATGCGAGGTTATGGCACGACGATAATAATAGATCACGGAGACAGTTTTCTCTCTGTATTGTCTGCACAGGCACGCCCGTTGTGTTCTCTGGGCGATATAGTGAAACAGGGTCAGAAATTACTTGTATTTAACAAGGGTAAGGGGAACCTACATTTTGAGATAAGGAAAAGGGCAAAACCAGTCAACCCACTGGAGTATCTCAGATGAAGACCTCGACTATACGTCTTGCTTATAAGGAAGAATACGAATTACTAAAGAAGAGGATAAAGGGACATAGTAAGGGCTACAGGCAGAATATAGCGGTTCTGGGTAGGCCATTTATCGGTAAAACATTCCTCATCTCTCAGGCAATCAAAGACCTGCCTGAGAATATGGTCTCTGTATTGATAGACGCCAAATCCGTTGATCCGGTTTATCTTATGCGATCCTTTGCCAGTTCACTGCTTTCCTCATATCTGCGCTTTGATAATAGGGAATTCGACGATATTGAGACCCTGCTAGAAGGTGTAGCTGATAGACTACCCAAGACCGCAGGCCTTATAAAGGGCATCTTATCCGAGATTGCCAGCCTGGAATCCTTGTTTAATCTCATCCAGACATTTGTGGAAGAGACGCAGGTAAGGCTTTTGTTTGTCATAGAGAACTTTGAATATCTACCCGGCATCTTTGGGGAGAGGGCATTTAAGGCCCTATCCGATTATATAATGAATCTGAAGGACGTAATGTTCTTGGTATCCAGCTCTGCTGTCCTGCGGGCCCGCAAGATACTTCGGGGAGACCTTAGTCTTCTATTTGGCAATTTTGAGGAGATATTTCTGGATTCAGTCTCTCCCTCTGCCTGCAGGAGATATCTCTCTGATCTGGTACCTGAGATGCCCACCCGCCTGCACAAGTTCTTGTTTTCCTTTACCGGAGGCAGTCCTTTTTATATGGATATTATCTGCAGGGATATAAAGAACCGGAACCTTGCCTCTAGGGAGGAGATCTGGGATGAGGTTATCTCTATAATATATGACCAGGTCTTTTCAGAATACGGTCTGATCTATCAGCACTTCCTGCGCCTGGTTTCTTCTATTACGGATGGGCCTAAGGGGCCCCAGGTTTCGACATTCTTGTTGGCCTCCACCAGAGAATCGAGCCTTGAAAAACTGGCAGATACCTATCGCTGGCATAGGCAGGTCATAGACCACAAGGCCGATGTCCTGCGCGACCTAGGGCTGGTCTACAGGGACCATAATCAATTGTTTTTCGAGGATAGTCTGTTTAAATTCTGGCTGAAGTATGTTTATACGCAACGTGTCGAATATCCCAATCTCTCGATTGACCACTACAGGGATCGGGCCATATCTATAATAAAGAAGGAGATTGCCAGGTTTATTCAGGAGGACTCCCTGGGAGAGATGAACAAGATACTGCAACTCTTTAAGGAATTCGAAGACCGCTTTATTATTATGCCAAATGGCAGGAAAAGGCGTTTCTACAAGTTTTCAGATATCTCAGCGATAGACGAAAGACTGGGCATATATAAGGCTGTTACACCTGAGAATATTATCTGGTTATTCTCGTACAGGCCACAGTGGTCAGAGGCAGATGTATTCGATTTTGTCGATGCACTCAAAGATAACCCCTCTCATAGAAAGATTATTATCTCCAAGGAGTCGGTCTTGTCTCCTGTAAAGGTAATTGCAAAGGAGACCGGGCTCTGGATATGGGGCTATAGAACGCTAAACCACCTCCTTCGCCTCCACAATATAGGGGAGATAGTATGGTGAGGATAGGGGTTATCTCGGATTCCCATTTTCTTGGAGGGAAGGTAAAATTACCGTCTGGGATAATCCAGGCATTTAAGGGTGTTGACAGGATATTTCACGCAGGGGATATAATCTCTCCTCGGGTGCTTGATCAGCTCGCTTCTATTACCAGAGTAACCGCAGTGAGGGGTAATATGGACACAAACAGGGCCCTTATGACCTTGCCTGAGATGATTACCGAAGAGATAGAGGGGGTAAAGGTAGGCCTTATCCACGGATGGGGCCCGCCAGGGGGGATTACGGATAGGATAAGGCAGAGATTCCCTGATGATATCGATTGCATTGTCTTTGGGCATACACACCAGCCTATGAATGAGCGTATAGATGGAGTTTATTTCTTCAATCCAGGGGCATCGGTCGACCGCATATACAGCCTCTTTAATTCGGTAGGTATACTGACGATTGATGGGAAGGAAATAAACGGCGAAATCATAGAACTGAACGTCTGAATTATTTTGGATTATCTGATGGGAAATATATATTGGCCATAGGGATGGAGAAAGAAGGATTTTATTTACGGATATATCCTTCTTTTTAGATAAACCCAGATTATCCCAAATTATGCAATAGGGGATTGAAATATAATGGAACTCATTGTGGAACAATAGGAAGAGCTAAAAATAAGAATTCACCATGTGGTTAAACTAAAAAGTAAAAACTAAAAACTAAAAACCACAACTTAAAGCTCAAAACTATTTTTGATATGGGATATAGAGACAGCGGGGTTAAAAAAGGCAAAATCGGGGTGCAAGGATTGGGAGCTTAGCTGACGATGAAGAGAAGAGAAAGAAAGGGTAAAATAAAAGATTTAAGTTTTAAGATGTGGATTTGACTTTTGAGATTTTAGATTTGAGTTATATTTGATAAGAAAAGAGATGTTTGATTAACAGGGCGATGGAAAGTAAAGAATTCCAATGCATAATCCGGGATAAAGGATTTCTCCTTCATCCTTTATTCTTAATGATATAAAATGGAGGTAAAAATATGAAGAGGCGGGGATTATTGTTGGCTGTATTTTTCTTGTTTGCCTTTGCGGTAGATTTGTTATACGCAGGTGCTAGTTCGCTACAGGACGCCACTATCTCGGCTGCCAAGAAGATAAAGGATTCAGTGGTTGCCATCAGCTCGGTGCAGGTCGTACAGGTATATCCTGATGTGGACTCTATGTTCTACAGCCTTTTTCCAGAGCTGTTTGGTTATCCGTCTCAGATGAAGCGTATAGGGGTGGGCAGTGGAGTTATTATCGATTCCGATGGTTACATATTGACCAATGAGCACGTAGTAGGGCCTGCGTCCGATATAATGGTGCGTCTGACCGATGGTAATGAATACCGCGCCAGGGTCGTGGCAGTGGACTACAAGGCAGACCTTGCTGTGTTGAAGGTGGATGCGCCCCAGCGGTTGAAGGCCGCTGAGCTTGGTGATTCGGATAAAGTCGAGATCGGACAGTGGGTGATGGCAGTGGGTAATCCCTTTGGTATAGCCTTTCAATCTGCTGAGCCCAGCTTGAGTGTGGGT
>JALVWL010000228.1 GCA_027034965.1 Candidatus Omnitrophota bacterium | reverse complement strand
TCTCAAAAGTCAAAAGTCAAATCTACAGCTTAAAACTTAAAACCTAAGAATGAAGAATGGAGCATGGAGAATGAAGGAAATTTTTTATTAAGAAAGAAAAATATCCCAGTTAATAAAAATCCTTCATGCTTCCTTCTCCCTTCTTCATCCTTAATATTAATTCCCTATTGCATAATCTGAGACAAATCAAGATCACACATTAGATTTCTCTATCTTTATCCTACCCAGCAAGTTCCCCATTAAGGATGAAGAAAGAAATTTGCCACCACCCAAACCGTCAACAGAGTAACGTAAGATGTAATATATTATATAATATAGCGAGGCTATCTGCAAAACTTTATCATCTGCAAAACCTTCTCACTCCTCCCCACCCAAGTGAAACAGATTCTTCCTAAAAGATTTAGTCACTATATGAGACGGATTTTCCCAGGGAAAAATTGTCCTATTTAGTCATTTAGTTGCTAGTCCTCAGGCTTCATCCATAAAAGTTGGCTAATTTTTCAGAGAAGATGTGGTTTATCTGAGCCATTATGGAGAGGCGGTTTGCCCTTATCTTCTCATCTTCTACATTTACCATTACTTTATCAAAGAAGTTGTGAAGTAAGGGATAAAGCTGGGAGTAGGATTCAATTATTGCCTTTACTTCAAAGTCTTTTCCTTCAAGCTCATCTCTTATTGAGAGAAATTGCTCCCATAACTCGACCTCTTCTTGGGTTTCAAATAATTCTCGGTTTACTTTCGGAAGGGATGATTTGTCCACTTTCTTCGTTATTTTATGTGTCCTTTCTATTACCTTTAGCGCTTGTTTGAAGCTATCGGTTTTGGATAGTTTATTTAGCTCTTTAGCTATCTCAAATCCTTTTCTGATATTTAGCCCATATGTATTCCACACAGCAATAGCGATATCCCTTCTAATGCCCCTCTGGAGGAATAGTGAAACTACCCTATCTTTAAAATATGCCTCTATCTCAGACAATACTTCTGCCGGCGCATCCCAGAGAGATATTGATAGGTCAAATAACTTTTTCAAATCTATTTCTTCAGGCGAATTTATTATCAGTTTTATCAAAGTCAAAACCATTCGCCTAACTCCAAATGGGTCTTCGTTTCCAGTGGGTTTAAGACCTGCTTTGAAGTATGCAGTAATATCGCTTACCCGTTCAACTACTGATAGAAGCCTTCCCAAACGAGTATCGGGCAGGTTATCTTCAAAATTAACAGGATGATAATGGCCCCTGATTGCCTCTGCGACAGGATCGCTTATCCCTTGAGCAATGGCGTAATAGTATCCCATTATCCCCTGAAGCTCTGGAAATTCGTAGACCATCATAGATTCAAGGTCTGCCTTTGAAAGCTCAGCTGCAAGCAATAGGTCATTTTTCTCTTCATCATCCACGCCCAGGATATCAGCAGAGGTCTCTACGAGGGCCTTTATTTTATCTATCTTATCCCGCATAGAGCCAATATTCGTATGGAGCATAACCCTGTCAAGGGCCTTTGCCCTCTCCTTAAGAGGGACTTTTAGGTCCTCCTTCCAGAAGAAATATGCATCTGAAAGTTTTGCTGATAAAACAGATTCTACCCTGTCAACTATGGCTGAATAATCAAATCCCTGGCGCGACTGCGCCTCAAGTACCCCTGCAAATAGATTCGCCACACGACCATCCTTATAGGACATCGTAAAGAGTTTCTGATTTTTTGCCATACTGCTTATCAGGACTTCTCTTGGCAACTCCAAGAAGGCCTTATCAAACCTTCCCAGAAAGACGTAAGGAGATTCAATAAGGTAATTAATCTCTTCGAGCAGAGACTCCTCTATATTAGGTATGCAACCATTCTTTTCTCCAACAGCAAGCAAGGCCGACTTCAACGTTTCTTTCCTCTCTTCTGGAGGAAGGATTACTCCTATAGATTTCATAAAGGAAAAGTAATCATCAATATGTCTCACTTCTTTAGCCGTAAGCAGAAAATTCCTTCCATCCAGAAAGAGTGTCTGATTATTTGAAGTTAAGTTGCCGAGAGAAAATTTTATCAACCCGTTATCTGAAAGGGCCAGAATATTCCTGATAGGGCGCGCATATCTGAGGCCAGAATCATCCCATCGCATTCTTTTTGGGAGAGAAACACTAGAAATAAACTCACCTATTACCCGTGCAATATCTACTGCCTCCTCAATCTCCTCTGCCAGTACCACCAATCTCCTGCAGGTACCAAGGACGGCTACCTTGGCCTTTAATGCCTTACGAAAGAACTTTCTTGCCTGTCGCAGAATAGACGGCATATATGCGGCTGGTATCTCCTCGCTATAGATCTCTACCAATAACCTCATAAAAGCTCCTCTTTTGAAAACAAAGGCAAAAGATCTATTCCGGCCTGGAAAAGATGCTCCCTGGCACCTTCTTGTCTATCTACTATTACCACCGCATGGGAAACACTATAGCCCTCGGAACGTAATACCTCAGCAGCCTTGAGTATCGAACCGCCTGTGGTTGCAACATCATCGACAACTAATACCTCTTTTCCCTTCTCTACTTCCGGACCTTCTATCTGCCGCCCTTGGCCATAGGCCTTTCTTTCCTTGCGCACGATAAGGCCCTTTACATCCATTTCTCTCATCCCTGCGCAACAGAGCACAGCCGAGACTATTGGATCTGCGCCAAGGGTCAAGCCCGATAGCACAGAAAGGCCTAAATCCTGCATAATATCCAGGATCAGATTACCAATATAAAAGGCTCCTTTGCTGGTAAGGCTTACCTTTCTTCCGTCGATATAAAAATCGCTTATCTTCCCCGAAGACAGTCTAACCTGTCCTCGAACAACGACATCCAGTATAAGTGGCTTTAACATATTCTTAAAATCCACGCCAATACTCCCTAAATGCCATTCTATTATACTAATGAAAAAGGATAATGGAATACTTTTTTGGACAGACTAATTGACCAACGAGGGACCGCTGTCCTGCTCATCCGCAGATATTATATATATTATCTCACCGGGCGCACCCATCCTATACTTTCTTCTGGCTATTTCCTCGAGCATACCTGCGTCGCTCTCGATCTGTTTCAATCTACTGGCAAGGGACTTATTTTCTTTTTCCAGCCTTACTATATCCGATTGGAGGTTCGCCAATTGCGTCTTCATCCTATAGTAGCGGCTGTAAGAAGGGGCAAACACAAAGAAGATTACTACTAAATAGAGAATTAGATAAAAAGTTATTCTCTTCTTCATAAAGGTCCCCTATAGCTTTAGATAGCAGAGTAAATTATATTCTCCCTCTGCCATATATCCTTATTTTTCTCATAGGCCTGGACAAAGAATTTTACTATCTTAGGATCAAACTGATAGCCTGAATTATAGACTATCTCCTCAACAGCTATCTGAAAGGGTAATGCCTTTCTATAGGCCCTAGTAGAGGTCATAGCATCAAATGTATCGGCTACAGCAATTATCCTCCCGAAGAGGGAAATCTCCTCTCCTTTTTTGCCATTCGGATAGCCCTTGCCATCATATCTTTCATGATGCTCCAGTATGCCAGGCACAATTTTCTCAGAATTGACAATCTTTCCAACTATACGTGCCCCTATAGAAGGGTGTTGCTTTATCATATCATATTCGTCATCTGTCAACTTACCATTCTTATCGAGGACATTTTCACTTATCCCTATCTTCCCGACATCGTGTAAAAGGGCAGATATTCGCAGGTCCTTGAGGACAGATTTATCCAACTCCATCTCCTGAGCTATTGCCATAGAATAACGAGTAACCCTTTCTGAATGTCCACGGGTATAAGGATGTTTTGCATCAACCGCAGAGGCAAGGGCAAGGATAGTGCTAAGGAATAATTCCTCAAGGCGCGCATACAATTCAGAGCTGACTATCTCGGCTGTAAGGGGCATAGACATTACGATCAACTCATCTGCCACATCCGCAGGACAGAAAGAATCCGACTCACACAGCATAACGATAATCCCTTTCAGACCATGCGAGCTGAACAAGGGCAATCCGAGGGCAGATGAAAAGGTCTCTTCAAACCTCTGGCGTGCTGTTTCTCCAGAAATGCTTACCATCTTTCTGGTGGAAAGTACCTCATTGGCTATATCCTCCCACCATGATAATAATTTTATATTGGTAATCTCATCCTTGCCCAGGCCGCTGCCGTGGAGTAAGGAAAGGTGCTGTTCATTTTCCACTGAAAACAGACCAATATAGTGAATACCATATAGATGCTTTATTCGCTGACTCAATATCTCAGCAGACCTCTCCAACTCCTGAAGTCCCAATATGTTTTGAGATAATTCTATGATTGCCTGTAAATCTTTCATATTTAACCTTATCATATAATATCAACATCAATATCGAAAAATCCATCACCATCGGTATCATTGGTAATGGTAATATTCATTGTTATTCTCCCAACTGTAAAATTATTTATGTAATAATCATTGCCGCTGGCTATGGTATCGGCCACAGTCGGGTTCATCTCTATCTCAAAATAGGCCCTTTGAAGGGCGGCCTCATAGGCATAGGAGGCAATAGTCCCCGCCATTTCATTTCTAAAAAGTTTATAGTGGGAGAAAGATAGATATAAAAGGCTGGCTACAACTATAGCCGATATAATAGCTATAGATACAACTACCGTAAATAAACCTATCCCTTTATTGCCCAAGCATCTCATATCTCATCCCCACTTAGGATCAATCTATATACTGCATGGCGCTTTACCCTCTGGCCATATTTATCTTTTAGCTCAAAATCTACACCTACTCGCTCTATTCCTGAAGGGGCAACGCTATTAGAAAAATAACTCGGCTGGGCCACTAATTTATCCGTCAATAGATAGCCATACGTTCCTGGGGAGGTATATAGATACATTCTTTTGTTGTCTCCATCCACTTGCCAGGTAATATTGCTGACCACATTATTCTCTATTGTGTTAATTGTAAGAGCTGTGGAATTACAACTCACAACAGAAACCCCTCTTGCCGTATATCTCTTAAAAGAGGCCAGGATAATCCTTGCATCTGAATTCAGGTCAAAACCAGAGAGCTCTTTATTAAAAAACATCGTCTGGGCATTATATATACCTGCGATTACTCCGAAAATAATCGAAGACAAGACCAACCCCAGGAGTAGTTCCATCAAGCTAGTCCCATATCTAGAATGTAACCGTAACTGTAATCTCTTTTGCATCAGTATCAACCACATTGTCCCAGTCATTAATAGGGGTAACGCTAACACACACGTTGCCAGAAAGATATTCGTTGTCTCCCAGGTAAGTAGAAATCGGTACGCATCCTTCATCCGTGATGTTTTCGTAATTCAAGGAAAGCATCTCTTCCATCTTCATCGAGGCCACATAATAGGCACGGGAATATTTTTCCTGGGAGCTATAGCTACCAGACATACTACCAAAGATGGTAAAGGTAATATATATAAGAGAAGCAATTACAACTAATGATATAAGAACCTCTCCCAGAAATACACCTTTATTATTTAAAGACAAAAACATTTCGCCCTTCCCTTTAAGCCACCTTTAGTCCCAATTTAAGTCCTACAGCACTTCTAAAAGATATCTCAAAAGCTCTTCTCCTTTGTCAAGTAAGATTTCTAGAAATCTTCTTTCTTCGCCATGTTTGCCTTTGTGTTTTAGTTTCTTTAATTTGTGATATTTATGTTTTTTCTCTTCTTCTATCTCTTCTTTATTAATGCCACCAGTCCCATTATCAACTACTTCAACCATAATATTAGATACATTCACCCCAACTAACTTTTGAGCCGTCGTAAGTAAAAGATATGTCCCTCCCGAAGTATAATCATGGACAGCAGTAACAGGACTCATGCACTGTCCATAGCTTGGATCCATAATCACAGGTAAATTTACGGAATGATCTATAAGAAAATTCTCTTGATCTAAGTTAAAATCTGAAAAACTATCAATTATCAAATTTTCATCTATTGTCGAGTTGGCAGGCAATCCAAATTTCGTTGGATCTAAGGGATATATACGCACATCGTCCGGCTCCCATGTGAAGCCTCCCTTATACTCCCCTAATATCTGTGTATCCGGATTCGGAGCCGTGTGGTTCTTTACCTTTAACAAAAGCCAGGTTCCCCTGACACCCACAACTATATCCGGAGTCCAGATAAAAAATGGGGATTCAGGACTGGCGTGATTTATATTAAAGGTCAGATCCGCATAATTACTACTAGAACCCTCTACATAGACGCCTGTTATGGCAAAGTTTCCATCATCGTCCAGGAAGGTAATGCTCGCACCTGGCCCTAACTTTACATAACTGGTTCCTTTTTTATTCAGAGTAATTATGGCATAATCTGATGCTCCTGAAGAAATTGTGAAGGTATCCTCTTTTTTGAAACCTATGCCTGATTTGGTAATAGTATAGGTATCAGTCCCACGCTCGAGGCTACCTGTGCCCTGTATGTCCAGAAGTATTGCAAGGGGCTCCTTTGCCACCACTGAGGTAAGGGATACCTGCCCAGCAAATAGGTAAGATGGTGCAAAAATCAGACCCCAGGCCAATATTATACCTAAGCCCCCTAAAATACCATATAAAGCCCTGCTTCTCATCTCCCTACCTCCTCCATGCTGTATAATAGTATATCACTTAAAGATTTATTTGAAAACCAATGGGACGAAAAAAAACCCAATACAGAGCGCATTTTTAAGGCAAAATCACTATTCAGATCCGTAATCTTTATCATAAGCTGGCCCTTCTTGATGGGAATAACCTTCCTCGGCTTCTCTATCCTTATTCTGAAGAATCTATCAAGGACACCATAATCTACCCAACCTTCTTCGGCATAGAT
>JALVWL010000227.1 GCA_027034965.1 Candidatus Omnitrophota bacterium | reverse complement strand
GGAGAAGAGAGAATGAAGTATGAAGGATTCTTATTTACTGGGATATTTTTTTCTTAATAAAAAAGTTCCTTCATTCTCCATGCTCCATTCTTCATGCTTATTTTTAGATAAGGAAAGAAATGTTTGATTAACCAAGCGATGGAAGATAAAGAATTCTAATGTATAATCCGGGATGATCCAAGACATACATAAGTTTAAAGATAGATTTTTGCTGTATCTGAGGCTAGAGCGTAATTATTCCGATAAGACTGTCTATAATTATTCCCTGGATTTAGGGGATTTTATCGACTTTCTCTCGGATGAGGTGGCTATCAAGGATATTTCAGATGTTTCGCCTTTGATGCTGAGGATGTATTTATCATCCCTTAGGCGTAGGAATTATAGCCGGCGTTCTATTTCGCGGCGACTTGCGGCCTTGCGTTCATTTTTTAGGTATCTGGTGCAGAGGCAGTTGATAGATAGAAATCCGATGAGTGCTATAAAAAATCCTCGAATAGAAAAGAAACTGCCCTTATTTCTGACAGAGGAACAGGTCGAGTATCTTCTTTCTATGGATTATGGCAGAGATTTTAAGGGTTTGAGGGATAAGGCTATTATGGAGGTGCTTTATTCCACAGGGGCGAGGGTGAGTGAATTGGTTGGGATTTCTCTATATGATATAGATATGTCCTCTAATACGGTGCGTCTTATGGGAAAGGGGCGAAAGGAGAGGATTGCAGTGCTTGGTTCGATGGCCAGGAAGGCAATCGATGCATATCTTCCACTGCGAGCTGGAGTAGTGGGCAGAGATGAAACGGCCTTATTTGTGAACAAATTTGGCAAGAGGATTTCGCCTCGCTCAGTTGAGACGATAGTGAAACAGAGGCTTATACAGGCAGGGATGTGGAAGAAGGGCTTGAGTGTCCATAGTATCCGCCATTCATTTGCTACGCACCTCTTGAATAGGGGTGCTGGTTTAAGGGATGTGCAGGAGATGCTCGGGCATAAGAATCTTATGACTACCCAGATATATACGCATTTGACGATAGATAAGATGAGGCAGGTCTACGATGCAGCTCATCCACATGCCCACTAATCTCCTGGTTTTTGTGGTCTCTCTTGTCTTCCCGATGTTTGGACAGGGCGGTGGTGCTGTTTATGTGCCGCTATTTAATTCGACTGGATATGATTTTTATACATCAGTGGCACTTAGCCAGCTGCTTATATTTTTCTCGGCCTTGACAGTGGTCTTTGTCTATCATAGGGCGCGGCTGATTTCTTGGCCATTGTTTCTGCTGATAGAGTTGCCGACTATTTTGGGGGCATTCTTTGGCGGGGTTGTCTCGTATTTTATCCCTACGGAGTGGGCCAGGGTGTTTTTTATAATATTGGTATCTTTGAGCGGGACGTCTATGTTCTTTGGATGGGTAAAAGATTCCTCTCATAGTGAGTTTGATTTTAAAGAGGCGATTAGAGAGAAGGGGCTGCGATTTGTCTTTGGGGCGGCTTTTATGTTCTTTGCAGGTGCTATGGCAGGGCTTCTGGGTATAGGGGGTGGGATAATTAAGGTTCCTGTGATGGTGCTGTTTCTAGGAATACCTGTGAAGATAGCGGCTGCTACATCAGGGCTTATGGTGGGTTTTACTGCGATAAGCGGGCTTCTGGGGCATAGGGCAGTTGGGCATATTGTGTTATCCTCTGATGTGTTGGTTTATGTGCTTACGGTTATTGTTGGCTCGGCTGTAGGGGCGCGTGTTGGCGTGAGACTGGATAGGAGGCGGTTTAGGCGCTATATAGGGGCCTTGCTCCTGGCCGTGGCCTTGTTCTATCTGTTTGCAAGCTAAGACAATGATATACGTGGACCAGAGGGGATTCGAACCCCCGACTTCCACGTTGCGAACGTGGCGCTCTCCCAACTGAGCTACTGGCCCATTTTTCTCTCTGGTTGGCTTGAAAATTGTATTATAACATCGCTCGATTTTTTAGTATGATATTATATAAACCTAAATTATGCAATAGGGATTGAAATTAAAATTAGAGATAGAGGGTGGAGCATAGAGAAGGGAAGAAAATATATTACTAAATAAAAATCCTTCATACTTCATTCTCTTTTCTCCATCCTTGATTAAAATGCTGTGGTTTTGACTTTTGAGATTTGAGTTTTGAGTTATTTTGTTGTGAGAATGGGTTACTTTTGCGGGGTAGTATATGAAATATATTCTTCTGGTTCCAGATGGGGCTTGGGATAGGCCTCTTGGAGAATTAAATGGCCGAACTCCCCTGGAGGTAGCGGATACGCCTAATATGGACAGGCTTGCCAGGGAGGGAATCGTCGGTATGGTCAGGACTGTGCCGGATGGTTTTTCTCCTGCTAGCGATGTGGCCAATATGAGTCTGTTGGGTTATCCACCTGAGGAGTTCTATTCTGGCAGGGCCCCTCTCGAGGCCGCTAATATAGGGGTCTCGATTGGGAAGGATGAGGTTGCCTTTAGGTGTAATCTGGTAACTGTGTACGACGGTAAGATGGTGGACTATAGTGCCGGTCATATATCGACTTATGAGGCAGAGTACCTTATAGATGATCTCAATAATGCATTTGGCCCGGAGTTCAGGTTTTATACGGGTACCAGTTATCGCCATCTCCTGATTATCAAGACAAGAGATCCTGCTTCTTTTCTGGATGTTGTCTGCACGCCTCCACATAACATAATTGGGCAGGATATCGATGAGTATATGCCAAGGGGAAATGAAGAGGCGGCCTCTGTATTGGTTCGCTTGATGGAGGATTCGGTAGCTGTCCTGTCGGCTAGTGATGTCAATAAGGTCCGTGTTGATCTAAAGGAGAATCCTGCGACGATGATATGGTTGTGGGGACAGGGCGTGGCCAAGGATATGCCTTCTTTTAGGGATAGATATGGTATAAGCGGTGCTATGATATCTGCGGTTGACTTGTTGAAGGGGCTTGGTCGTAAGGTAGGCCTGGAGATTATAGATGTGCCGGGCGCTACTGGATATTACGACACGAATTATAAGGCGAAGGCTGATTATGGTGTGGATGCCTTGAAGAGCTGCGATTTTGTTATGATACATCTGGAGGCACCTGATGAGGCGGGCCATAACGGGCATCTCGATGAGAAGATACGGGCAATAGAGCGGTTTGACCATATAATTGTAGCGAGGTTTTTGAAAGAGTTTGAGGGAAAAGAGGGTGTCAGAATACTGGTCTCACCTGATCATCCAACACCTCTTTCCATAAGGACGCATAGTTCTGAACCGGTGGGTTTTGTAATATGGGGCGAGGGGATTTCTTCGGATTCTGCCAGCCAATATTCAGAGAAGGCCTGTCAGGCCTCTGGCCTGTTTTTGCCTTCGGGGCCGGAGCTGTTTAGGCGGTTTATCGGGAGGTAGGTTTATGGTTTTCTTCCTGATTGTCCTGGCTTTTGGGTTTTTCTTTTTGGGATTCTCTTTTTATGCCCGGCTTCTGGAACGGCTTTTTGATATGGACGTCTCTAATCCTACCCCTGCTACGCAGAAGTCAGATGGAGTAGATTCTGTCCCTGCTAGGTGGCCGGTATTGTTTGGGCACCATTTCGCCTCGATTGCCGGTGCTGCCCCTATTATTGGGCCTGTGCTGGCAGTGAGTTTGTGGGGATGGGTCCCTGTATACTGGTGGGTGGTGATTGGTTCGGTATTTGTGGGAGGATTACATGATTTTGGTTCCCTTATGCTTTCGCTGAGGTTTGGGGGCAGGACTATTGCTGAGGTTGCAGAAGGGGTTATCTCTGCACGTGCGAGGCGGGTCTTTGCTATATTTCTCTGGTTTGCACTGGTTTTGGTGGTAGCGGTCTTCGCCTCTGTTTCGGCAAAGACATTTATAGAGGGGCCTGAGATAGTCTTGCCTTCCTTGGGATTGATATTGGTGGCGGTGTTGGTTGGGTTTTTGATGAATAAGAGGCAGATGGCCCTTCTGCCTGTGACTTTTGTGGGTCTGGGATTTTTTGTCCTGCTTATAGTGATGGGGCAGTTTTTGCCTGTGAGGTTTGTGGGTGATGATCCCCTGGCATTGTGGGTTATCATTCTGTTGCTATATGCCCTTATCGCATCGGTTGTCCCTGTGCATTACCTTCTTCAACCTCGCGATTATTTGTCTTCTTATCTGTTGTTTTTTGGCCTCATAATCGGCTATATTGGTCTGTTTTCGTCTCATCCAGTTATAAAGCTGCCTGAAACCACGATGGAGGCGCCTCTAGACTTCTGGCCTATGCTCTTTATCGTGGTTGCCTGTGGCGCGGTATCTGGTTTCCATTCCTTGATAGCGAGCGGTACTACTGCCAGGCAGATTTCTAATGAAGGGCATGCCAGGTATGTGGTCTACCTAGCTATGCTAGCGGAGGGGGCGCTGGCATTATTGGCGGTCTTTGCGATTATTGTGGGATTCTCTTCAATGGATGAGTTTGTCAGTGTATTGAAGTCTGGAGGACCTATAGAGGCCTTTTCTGTGGGCTTTGGCCAGCTGACCAGGACTGTCTTGGGAGATTGGGGGAAGTCGTTTGCAGTGATTATGTTGAATGCCTTTGTCTTGACGACACTGGATACGGCTACCAGGATAGGTAGGTATATAACCGAGGAGATAACTGGTATAAGAAATAGGTGGATTACTTCCCTTATAGTGGTTGTGCCAGCTGCTGTCCTGGCACTTTCTGGAAAGTGGAGGGCGGTTTGGCCGTTGTTTGGGGCTGCTAATCAGTTGATAGCTGCCATGGTCTTGCTCCTGATAGCCAGTTTCCTGGCCTATAGAAAGAAAAAGGCAGGATTTGTCTTTCTTATATCGGTGTTTAGTTATGTCACGATACTGGCGGCATTGACGAAAAAGTCAATTGAGTTCTTTGATAAGGGTGAGAATTTGTTGCTGACGATCGGGATTGTCCTGCTGTTTCTCTCATTATTTATGATACTGGAGCTGTTTAAAAGGCGGGGAAGTAGGGGTGGATTGTAAACAGGGATAAGAGAGGGGTATGTCTATGGAGAAAGAGGTAAAGATTAATCCCACTTATGAAGAGGTCAGGGATAGAGAGGTGCTTGAGTGTGAGCAGGATTTGCCTGAGAGATATTGGGAGTATAGACGCAAATGGGAGGAGAATCCAAAAAAGAATATAGTGGAGGACTTTCCTTTGAATCTTGATCTGGAGGTGTCTTCGTATTGCAATCTCCGTTGTCCTATGTGTTACAGGACGCTGGTTGATTTTGAGGGGAAAGAGAATAGTAGGTTGGGTTTTATGTCCTGGGATCTTTTCAGGAAGTGTATAGATGAGGGGGCCGAATACGGGCTTTATGCAGTGAAGCTAAATTACCTTGGAGAACCCCTGTTGCATAAGGATATAGCCAAGATGATTGCCTATGCAAAAAAGAAGGGGGTTGTGGATGTCCAGTTTAATACCAATGGAGTGTTGTTGGAGGGCGAGCTTGCAGAGAGGATAATAGACAGTGGGGTTGACCGGGTTATTATCTCTTTTGACTCAATAAAAAAGGAGAAATATGAGGCGATAAGAATAGGGGCCAGGTTTGAGGATGTGGTGAGGAATGTAGAGGACTTTATTGCGTTGAGGAGGAAAAAGGGACTAAAGAGACCCTGCATTCGCGTTTCTATGGTGAAGATGCGGGACAATCTCGATGAGGTCGATGAGTTCTACAACTTTTGGATGGAGAGGGGAGTGGATCTGGTGACTTATGTGAACTATGTTAACTATATGGGCAAGGACCCGGATGCTGAGAAGCGGTATATAAGCAAGCCTGTTGAGATGAGAGACGATTTTATATGTGCCCAGCTCTGGCAGAGGTTATTTGTATGGTGGGATGGCCGGATTACGCCCTGTTGTGGGGATTACGAGGCCGGATGCCTGTTGGGGAATGCGAATAAGGACAGTCTGCATGATATATGGGTAGGAGAGCATTTGCAGTCCTTGCGTGACCTGCACTGGAATGGTAGATATAAGGAGATGAGCATATGCAGGCAGTGCACCCTTCCGTACACAGTTGCGGTTATGGAGGGGATGGATTTATGAAAATGGAGGTAGAGAGATGTTTCGTAAGATAGGCTTGGTGATGTTGGGCGGATTGTTTTTATTTTCGGGGGTGGGGTTTGCTCTTGATACGCAGGAGGACGGACTTTCTAGTAAGGCAGAAAAGAGGCGATATACGATTGTATATCTGGATAAAGATAATGAGGTTTTTGGTTTTGATGTTGAACCCTATACCCTGGGCAAGGACGATGTGATCCAGATAGATGTCCAGGGGCATCCGGAGTTTAGCGGGCAGTTTACGGTCAGTCCAGAGGGAAAGATCCAGTATCAGTACATAGGAGATATAGGCGTGGAAGGCCTGACAAAGGAAGAGGTCAGGGATAAGATTAAAGGGTTGCTTGCTGAGTATATACATCAGCCCCAGGTTATGGTGAGGATACTGGATTTCAAGAGTAAGTATATATATGTAATGGGCGAAGTGGGGAAGCCTGGAAAGTACCCTATGAAAGGGGCGGGGATGTCGGTAAGGGATGCCATTATTGCGGCTGGATTGGTGACCTCTGATGCAGGTATGCGGGGGACGCGTCTGATAAGACCAATGGATGATAAGGTCTATGTGCGTAAGGTTGATATATGTAAGATCCTCTATGAGGGTGTTCTTGACGAAAATTATATGTTAAGACCGGGCGATATCATCTATGTCCCTACCCTTGCGGTGAGCAAGATCTCGCGTGTGATAGATAAGATAGTGAGTCCATTTTATAAGGCGGCAGTGGTAAAGGACGTGGCTGATATAAACGACTAACATTAGCCTAAATTATGCAATAGGGTATTAAGATG
>JALVWL010000226.1 GCA_027034965.1 Candidatus Omnitrophota bacterium | reverse complement strand
TGTCTGCCTATATATTTATCCTGCTCTTTACTGGTTTTATCGTGGTATTATCTATCCGCCAGGCCAGTTCTACTACTATGGCAGTGGTAAGCCAGAGGGAGAATGTTGCCCTGTATTTAGCCCAGGCTGGGATAGAGAGGGTAAAGACAGAGCTCTATAATAATTTTATGGAATACTTTTATAACCCCAATCAGGGCGCTTGGAAAGAGAGCAGCTTTGACTGGTTTGATGAGCTTGGAGGAGAGGGTTCTCCCTATAGCTTTCCTGTAACAGGCAGTCTCGGGAATGGGACCTATACAGTTCAGCTTGTCTCGATTGAAGACGATTCGGATGGTATGGGAAAGGTGATAACCCTTCTATCCACTGGTACTAATGAAGGCCTGCAGCGCTCTGTCAGAGTGGCCCTTAAGTTTGATATGACCCCTTCCCCTGTGTTTAATTACGCATATTTTGTTAATAATCTGGGTTGGTTCTGGGGAAGCACAATAACTGCCAATGGAGACGTCAGGTCAAATGGGGACTTTTCACTGCGCTATGATCCCAAAGTAAATGGAAATGTCTATGCGGGGATGAATCCGGAGTTGCCCAGTGGCAGTACGGGAGAGATAAGCGGCAGTAATAGGTTTGATTCCTTGAGTGATTACTACTCCTCTGCACCAGACAGGGCCAGACCTGGCAACCCAAGTTTTCCCTCCGAGGATCTAAATGGTAACGGTATCCTTGATCCAGGGGAGGATGCCAATGGTAATGGTGTCCTGGACCTATATGAGTATGAAAATGGTTACGATGGAACTTCCTCTCAATACCCTTATCAAAATCCCATTCCAATGCCTTATTTAGGGGATCTGGATGACTATAAGGATATTGCTACAACCAATGGTGGTAAGATAGAGATGGGGGGCAGCACAGTAGTAGATGGAGTCTATGAAGGGAATCTTATTTTGATAGGTACGGATTCCAACCCCATAGAGCTAAATGGTCCGGTTGTTGTAACGGGTGATGTTGTTATAAAGGGAAAGGTATCTGGACAGGGTGTGATTTATGCAGGCAGGAATGTTCATATAGTAGGCAATATAGAGTATAAAGATCCTCCATCCTGGCCCAAACCAGAGGCAGATATGGATACAGTAGATTCTAATAATTCTACAAAGGACTTCCTTGGATTGGCAGCCAAGGGGAATATTGTTATCGGAGACTATACTGCCTCGTCTTGGAATTATCCCCAGAGCTATCTTCATCCACCAATGACCAGACCCTATAAGGTGGATCCAACAGATGCGGTTAATGGTTATATAAGTTATTATGATAGCCACGGCGACCCTTATTTCAATGGGGATTATGTGGCCTTTGACGGAGGTAAAAAAGAAGATGGGAGCAACCGCAGATATTATGAATCTAGCTTTAGGGACAGTACAATCCATAATCTTTCAGATTATTATTCAAATATTACCCATATCGATGCATTCATGTATACCAACCATGCCTTAACCGGCAGAATCGGAAGGACCGAGATAAATGGCGGGGTAGTAGCCAGAGATGAGGCCATCATCTATTCGGGTAGTTTGGTTATAAACTATGATGTGAGGATAAAGGATAAGACCTTTAGAGAGAACTTCTTCTACCTGCCAAGGGATATAAGTGAACCCGAGGTGCTTTCATGGGAGATAGAGTAATAGATTTTTCTTTGGTATTCATAGCGCTTTTTTTTTGGGGCTTTATTCCCCAAAACCAGGCTGAGACTATAAGAAAAGAACGTATAGTCGTAGAGAAAAAGGTTAATCAGGAGACTAATCTAGCAAACTCTCCTGGATATATCCGAAAGGGAAGGTACGTTTACAAGGTATCGGCTAATACCTCTGGAAATAAAATCAAATCTTCTTCCCTTGAAAGAGATCAGGGGGCGCAAAGGACCGGGGCCGTTATTCAACGTTATGTCAGTGAGTTTATAAGTAAACATCAAGAGGATCTTAGGATTATGGTGGGTATCCTTATCCTCCTAGCTGTTATATGGCTGATCTTCTTTTTGAATAAAAAGGTTGGCAAGAAGGGCTGGAAAGCAAAGGGGACAACGCTTTTGGAATTAATGTTTGCTATGGCTATTTTTGTGGTAGCCATTTCTGCAATAGTCTCACTCTATGTATCAGTGCGCCCACTTATGAATGAATTAGATTCCATGATTGATGAAATGAATTCCTCTAGAAATATAAAATGGTTTTACCTGCGAAGGCTTTCTTCTCTGTGTGAGGATGCAAGCCATCCCCTGAGTTTTGCTAATTCAATGACGAGGCTGGATTTTTATACCTGTGATTTTGATGCAGGTGTGGTTCAATTTAATGGGCCTTTTAGTATCTATAAAGATGGGAATAGCATTGTGTTTTTTGGAAATGGGCAGAATAAAGTAATTGCTAGGGATATTTCTGCTTTACAATTTGCAAGATACGGTGATAAAATAAATATGCAATATAATATGACTTCAGGAGCGAACTACACATTGCAGGTGGCTATTAGAACAGATGAAATCTAATTGATAAGGGGGGAGTGAGTGTTTGCATCTCAGCGTCGTGTTATTTCAATAGATTTTGGTGGCACTAGCATAAAGATAGCCCAGGTACTTTTAAAGGGAAGAAAACGTCCTCTCATAGAAGGTTTTTTCTATGAGAAGTTTAACTCCCAGGATGAGCTTCCTGAATTCCTTTCTTCTGTCCGAGAAAAATTGAATATGAAAAAATCCTTTAATGTAATTGCGCTTCATGGGGTGCAATCCATATACAGGTTTGTAGAAGTTCCGAAATTAGATGAGGTAGAACTTGAAAAGGCAATACACTACGAAGAGGAGATATATGTCCCATTCCCTCCAGAAGAGAGGGTTGTAGATTATGATATTATTGGATCCAGTGATTCTAATTATTGGGTTGCCCTGGCAGGGGTAAAGAAGTCAAATGTCTTGGACCTGGTTGCGCCATTTACAGATAAGGGTTTCATCTTTCACAGAGCAGAGCTTGCAGGTCTTGCCTTAACCAATCTGTTTAATTTTACCTTTCCTGAAGAGACCAAGGATAAGAGCGTCGTTATACTGGATGTTGGTGCAAAGTATTCTATTTTTGTTGTCTTGATGAACGGACTACCAGTGATTATCAGAGAGATTAGTATGGGGGGGGATCTGTTTACGGAATATATAGAAGATGCCTTACAGATGTCCAGAAATGAGGCGGAGTTGCTAAAATTAAATCCAGGGGATAGATATGAAGAGGTTATTACAGCCCTTGATCCTATATTCTATCGCTTTAGTGAAGAGATAAAGGTTTCGATGGAATATACGGGAAATGTCTCCATCGGGAAAATAGAAGATATATTTTTGATAGGTGGTGGAAGTCGTTGTCCTGGATTGAAAGAAAGATTGGGAAAGGCATTAAAGATGCAGATACGTCCCTGGGATTGTTTGGCTGGGTTTAAAATAGACAAAAGACTTTCTCCTGCTATCTTTGAGTCCAAAAAGGATATGCTCCATGTATGTCTAGGGGCAACTCTCTTGTAGAGAAAGGGGATTATGGCAAGGATACATCTAAACCTATTGCCAGAAGAAGTTAGGGCAGTGAGGGCTACCAGACTGCCCATGTGGGTTTCCTTTAATTTCTTTAGCATTCCGCTGGCCTTTCTATTGATATCCATAGTGCTGGATCTCCTATTGTTTATCTTGCTGTTGTGGACAAAGGCAGATATAGAGATGATAACCAATAAGAAGAATACCCTTTATCCCCAGAGACAGGAACAAAAGAGGTTGGAGGATTATTATAACTCATATAAAAAGATAGTAGATGATAGAACCAATTGGGGGCAGATAATGAATGTGATTAGCGATTGTTTACCCCAAGTTGGGTGGTTTTACAAGTTTGATTACAGTTATGATGAAGGCCTACTCAAGATAAAAGGTTCATTTTACAGCAAAAATCTGTCAAAGGGCTTTACGGGTAGATTTATTAGCTGTCTGAATGGCAAATCGGTTATCAAAGATGTATTTTCTGCAATAAATGTAAAACAGATAACCCAGCGCAAGATAGGCCAGACCCAGGTTAAAGACTTTTATATTGAGTGTATATTAAAAGACAAAAGAAAGAGGTAGAAATATATGGCTATGTTATCACCTGATGCACAGAAAGTATTGGCCTTATCAATAGGGTTGGGTCTACTTATCCTGGGAGTAGATATCTTCTTTATCGCCTCTCCTCTCTGGACCAAATATCGCACCGCCAGGAATAAGTACCTCTCAATAGAGAGAGAGCTGAAAAGAAGCCGGGCGAAGGTCAAAGATAGCGAACTATTGGTATATATCAAAGACCTGAAGGATAAGATTTCTGCCCTGGAAGCTAAGGTCGTTACGGATGTCGATATGACATTTGTTCTTGAGGATATATCCGGGATTGCCAAGGATTCAGGCCTGACCTTAAAGCAGATACTACCAAAGGAAAAGATACCAGTAAAAGGACGGCATAAAGACAAACTTTACTATGTAAAACTCCTGTTTACGGGTCAGGGTAGTTATCATTCTCTGGGAAAATTTATTTCCCGACTTGAAAATAGCAAATATGTGTGTAAAATAGAATCCATCACTATATTGCCTAATATCAATGATTATCGCAACAATGACGTTAGAGTCGTTATATATATATTGAGTAGGAAGGAGTGATGGATTCTATTCTATTATGTACAATCCTGCCGTAAGCAAGAAATTATTTCTATCCTGGGCGAGAAAGTATAACCTTGTCCCTGTGTGGGTTGACCTCTCGTCTGATATATTTACACCTGTTGAGGTCTATCTATCCCTGAAGAAAAGACAGAGCCCTTCTTATCTTCTGGAATCGGTTGAGCAGGCGGATAACCTCTCACGGTTTTCTTTTATTGGTGTGGATCCCATAGATGTCTTCTCTGTAGACAATGAACACCCTGGCAATGCAATAGAATCCTATTTGAGGGAGTTTACCCACCCTGATCCTGGTGATGACTTCCCGTTTATTGCGGGGATAGTGGGATACATTGGCTATGATATGGTGAGATTTTTCGAGCCGGTGTCTCTTAAATCTCAAAGGGATTATCCTGAGGCAATGTTTATGCTGGCCAGCCTACAGGTCTCTTTTGACCATCTAAAAAAGATGATAAGGGTGACCAAATGGGTGGATTTAAGGGGTATTGAATCAGGGGAATACGGCAGACTCTACGATGAATCTCTAGAGGACTTGAACAAATCCATTAAAAAGATATTGCGGGGACGCCAGTTATTGCCCCTTTCTTATGACAGGCTTATGAAGAGCAGGGGATTGGTAAAAGGGGCCCTGCGGGGTGTTAAATCTAATTTTACAAGAAAACAATTTATCCGCGCAGTAGAGAAGGCAAAGGATTATATATATAATGGGGACATCGTTCAGGTGGTTCTATCCCAGAGATTTGAGTTTGAAACAAAAGCGAAACCATTTGATGTATATAGAGTTCTAAGGCTGCTAAACCCCTCTCCTTATATGTTTTTTATGGATTTCCCTGCCAGATGTCTTTCTCTTGTAGGGGCTTCTCCTGAGATGCTTGTAAGGTTGCAGGATGGTGTAATAGAGACACATCCCATTGCAGGTACGCGTCGCAGGGGCAAGGACCGGGACGAGGATAATCGCCTGGCTCAGGACCTGTTAGGTGATCCAAAAGAGAGGGCCGAGCATATTATGCTGGTGGATCTTGGACGGAACGATATCGGAAGGGTAGCCAGGTTAGGTTCGGTAGAGGTGAAGGATTTTATGCATATTGAGTATTTTTCTCATGTAATGCATATAGTCTCGCGCGTGATTGGTCAGGCAAAGAAGGGAATAGGTCCAATGGATGTATTGGCCTCGGTCTTTCCGGCTGGTACGGTTTCTGGAGCACCGAAGATAAGGGCTATGGAGATAATAGATGAGCTCGAACCGGATCCACGAGGGGCCTATGCTGGTGGTGTTGGTTATTTTGACTTTTCTGGTAATATGGATATGTGTATTGCAATAAGGACAATTGTGTTTTATAATGATAAGTCTTTAGTGCAGGCAGGCGCTGGGATAGTAGCTGATTCTGTACCAGAGCTGGAATACAAAGAGACTCAAAACAAGGCAAGGGCCCAGATATGGGCCGTCAGATTGGCAGAGGAACTGCTCAAGAAGGAGGGAAACTGATATATGGTAAAGATTAGACTGCGTAAGCCAGGCAAACCAGTTAAGCATAGATATCACTTTCACATAGTTGCCTGCGATGCAAGAGAGGCCCGAGAGGGCAAGGTCCTGGAGGTGTTGGGCTACTATGACCCTTCCAAGAAACCTGTGTTTTATGATCTGAGGCTCGAGAGAATAGATTATTGGCTAAAACAAGGTGCCCAGCCAACTGACACGGTAAAAAGCCTTATCAAAAAGGCTAGAAAGACAAAGTCCACGGTTAAGGAATAATATTTTAGTGCATAAGGTATGCTGTTCATTGACATTATTACCCTTTTCCCAATAATGTTTGAAGGGGTAAAAGGGACCTCTATGTGGGCAAGGGCCCAGGAGGTGGGGGCTGTGTCGATAAATCTGTGGAACTTGCGGGAATTTTCTCGCAGTAAGCAGTATAAGGTCGATGCGCCTGTCTTTGGCCACGGACCAGGTATGCTCTACAGGGTAGAGCCTTTGTTTGCGGCTGTGGAGCAACTGCGTTCTGCCTCCAGCTGGGTCGTAAATCCCACTCCTTCAGGGAAACCTTTTACACATAAAGATGCCAGGCGCCTGGCTGGAAAGGAACATCTGATATTTTTATGTGGGCATTATGAAGGTATAGACCAAAGGGTTATCGATAACTTTGTAGATGAAGAG
>JALVWL010000225.1 GCA_027034965.1 Candidatus Omnitrophota bacterium | reverse complement strand
GCCCCTCTCTGGTAATACCTTTTTTTACCCTGGCTATGGTTATGTGGAATACATAGGGGTCTTTTTGATCAAAGGAGATATTGTGTTTGCTGAGTATGTCGGTAATAAGACTA
The DNA here is from genome assembly GCA_027034965.1 of Candidatus Omnitrophota bacterium. GTDB lineage: Bacteria > Omnitrophota > Gorgyraeia > S143-82 > S143-82 > S143-82. The sequence continues at coordinate 6,827 of JALVWL010000225.1, read as the reverse complement.
TAATATTGTAGTAGTTCTGGATTATCCCTCGTGCCAAGCCATATAATCCTTGGAGAGCCTGTTCTTGGAAAGGCAGATAATGTGTCTATATGTATATTCAGGGCAGAGAAGTTGAGAGATTTTATTTTATCCCCCAGTTCTCTTGCCTTATGTATAGGGATGTTTCCTATGAATGCTATAGTGGCATGGAGGTTTTCGCTCTTGGTCAGGGATATCCCTGGACGAGAGAAATTGCTTGCATAAGATGCTATGGACTGCCTATCTGCTTCCGATATATCGAAGGCAATAAATGTCCTGATCAGATCTTCTTTAGTTCTTCCCATAAGAGTTCTATTGCAGTCTGTGCAGCTATTTCCTGTATTTCCAGACGAGTCCCTGAGAATCTGTATTCCTTTACTACGGTTTGTATTTTTGCTATGTGCAGTCCTATAAAGACCCTGCCTACTGGTTCGTTCCCTACGGCCGGTCCGGCATAGCCGGTTGTGGACAATCCGATCTCTGTCTTAAAGATGCTAGATATATTTTCTGCCATAAGCCCACAGACCTCATAGGATACGACTCCCTTGGCCTCAATTAGTTTTGCTGGTATGTTCAGTAGGTTTATCTTGGCCTCCTCTGCATAGGCTACTATTCCGCCCTTGAAGAAACGCGATGCCCCTGGGATGAGTCCTATATTTGCTGCGATCCGTCCCAGGGTTATGGATTCAGCGACAGATAAAAAGAACCCTTTACCTATTAGTATTTCCTTTATTATCTCTAGTTGTTTGAGTAGTTCTGTATTGTCCATTTTATCTCGGATTATGCATTAGAATTCTTTAGCTTCCATCGCCTTGTTGATCAAACATCTCTTTTCTTATCCAAAAATAAGAATGAAGAATGGAGCATGGAGAATGGAGGAAATTTTTTATTAAGAAAAATCCTTCATGCTTCATTCTCCCTTCTCCATCCTCAAAACTTGAGTCATTATATCACAAATTCCCATTGCATAATTTGGGATTAATATACCTTTGAGCGCTAAATTTTGAAACAGAAATCTAGTAACTTAAATGGTTAGTTGGCTTCAGGGATAGGCCTTTTTCCTGTATAATAGAGACTATGGTTAGTATTGCGAATAGACTTTTTCTGGCGGTTATTCTTTTGTTTTCCCAGCTAACGGTCCCTTCCTATGCCTCTGATGGGGATTGCTATGATGTCTATATCGTAGAGGACGTACACTATGATGTAGACTGCCAGAGGCAGATAGTCGATATTGTAGATGACCTTATCAGGCGTACCTCTGCGAGAACGGTGTTCCTGGAAGGGGCGGGGTTTTCCAGTATATATCCTGAAGAATTTCTCTTGTTAAAGGGGCTTGTGCCATCTGCCTATAGGAGGCTTTGCAGGAAATTGCTTAAAAAAGAGGTAATCTCTGCCGGGGAGTTCCTCGTCCTTACCCACTCAGGTAGTATTAATTTTGTGGGCTTAGAAGATAAAAACCTCTATAAAAGACATCTGCAGCTTTATAGGGATATATTTCCTTTGCTTAGATATGATTTACTCGACCCCAATAGCCTTTTGGGGAAGGCCTTTTTCGGATTGGCCAGGCAGAGGGATATTGCGTTTGCTCGAAATCTATTGACCTATTTATCTATACAAGGCCGTCGACCGGTCGTTGCTATATGCGGGGGATTTCATTCAAAGGGGCTTTCAAGCATCCTAAGGGCACATAATCTAAAGGTCAAAGTAATTCGTCCCAGGATCTACTCTATTTCTAAAAGATCCAGGGAGTTTTATAGAGATAGTCTGTATTATCTTGCAAAGGATACACTGGCCCTGCCGGTGAAGGTATTCTCTAGCTGGGACGATTTATATTCGTCCTTTTTTGAAGACTTTGCAACGCGTTTGAGTCCGTATTTAAAAAGATTTTTCTCTGTTTATAGGCGGGGCCCTCCGGGCAATGGCCTGCCTAATAACCACCTCAGGATTCCCAGACCATTGTGGGATAAGCTGAAGATTAGGTTGAAGGAGATAAACGTAGGGGGCAGGGATGTCCTTTATTACCTTGTAAGGGGCAGTGGGTATGCCTGGACAGATGCAGCGGGCAGAATCCATTTTATAGATGAGATTGTTGAGGACGATGGGGAGAGCCTCCTCCTGTGGAGTGCCCTGGCAGGGGTCCTGGCGGAGTTCTATGGCAAGGATAGGATGTCTGTTGAGCAGAAGATAAAGTTTGCCCGTTCGGTTGTGTCCTTGCACGAAAGGATACATGCCGAATTCAGAAGGTCCCCTGATAGATTGGAAGATGTACTTGAATCTTTGAGAAGGATCCTGGGCAGGGATTATAAGGATTATGTCGAATGGATAAAGAGGGTATATGGGAGGATTCCACGGAGTTATGCCCTTAAGGGCAAGGCCCTTGAGAACTGGTACCTTGAAGAATTTTTGACAGTGCTTTTGCAGGAGAGGATACTCAGGGGGAAAGAGAGGTACCTAAGGGACTATATTGCCTTTCTGGAAAAAGAGGGTGTTGGTTTCCCAGAGGATAGGGATAGATTTGTCTCCAAGGCAGAGGAGGCCATTGATCTTTTGATAGAAAGGGTCTTTTCAGGGAAGATGCCTGGGTTAAGGGTCTTTGTCAAGGCTGGATATGCTGGGGAAGAGAGCCTGCAGACGACCAATAAAAAGGTTAGGAAGATATATTCTGTGTTGGAGAAGATCTGTGGAAATAAATCCTTTCCAGATGGGGAGGCCTATCTTGACCACGCCCTGCGTGTCTATCGTAAGGCAGAGGCATTTTATCCGAACGCTGCCCTCTTAAAGTATGGGACCTTGTTGCACATCTTATATCTATTTTCTGAAAGGGAGATTAATTCTATCTTTAGGAAAAGGTTGGGTGTAAAGAGGAGATTTACTTCTGTTGAAGATGCCCTGGCATACGTGTGTTCTCTGTCTGGGATGGGTTCAAGGGAAATTGATAGGATCAAGGAAACCCTGGACAGGGCTAGGGAGCTTTACAATATAGAGGTGGTGTTGGATGAGAAGAGGGCATTGCCCTCTGAGGATTACCTTGATAGGGTTTTGAGGTTTTATATCCAGGTATCCAAGGGGAATATTTGGGCCATGCGTCTGTTTATGCTGGATGCCATAGCCTCGCTGCGTGCCGATGGAGTTCTCAAAGGCAGAGAGAGGCAGAGACTATTGAAAAAGGTAAAGTATATATTCATTCCCCTTGCCGAGATGCTTGGAGAGAATCGTTTGTTCTCTGAGATGAAAGATATACTGTTTATGGAAGAGAAGAGAAAGGATTTTTATGTCTGTGCAGGCAAGTTGAGAGAGATCTTGACCAGTAATTCTGAAGAAAGAATAATCAACGAATTAGAGGCGCTATTCTATGCTTCTGTCCCGGACTTTGGGGATATGGAATTTTCTTACAGGGTAAAGTCGGTTGGATCGATAGTTGAGAAATTGAAGAGGAGGGAATACGGGATTTCTCCGGATGCGATTGATAACCTAAAGGACATAATAGGATGCAAGATAGTTACTCAAGATATTGAAGAGGCAAAAACAGTTGCGACGATACTTTCAAGTGAGTTTGCTAAAAGGAATGACATTGACTCTGTTGATTTAGAGGTCAGAAAGGTTGGTGGGTACAGGTATTATGTCTTTCAATTCAAGTTTTATTCTGTGCCAGTGGAGCTGCAGATACGGCCAACGGATGTGGATTGGTATCTGGAACAGGGGCAGCGTTCTCACTGGGTATATAACCTTAAAAAGGTATTACCACCTCTATGGGATAGACAGAGTTTTACTCCTTTGTCGAGTGATAAAAGAAATCCGAGAGAGGTTTTGGGAGAACTCCATAAGAAGTCATTGGAGAATCCCATCTTTTTGGTCTCCCAGAGCTGGCCTAAAAGATTTTCGTTCCTCAACGAAGACCAATTTCTCGACTTAATAAGGCGCCAGAGAAACAAAAACAGGCATGTGTATGCATTCCCTCTTTCTGAGATACATAGCAAGCGGTTGGGCAGAACCGCCTTTAAGAAGAGCATAGACTTTTATTCCTATAATCCAGAACGGGTTCTCGAAGACGCTAGGGAACACCCTGAGCTGGTCTTTGTGGTGGAGAAGGAGATGGATATCTCTTTCTTTAAGAAGAAATTGATGCAGAATAGGGAGATTATATTTGGGGTGTTGGCCCTATCTTTTTATTTCCTGTCCTCTGCTGACCTGTGGCATAACCCCTATGTATTTCTCGCGATAGGTTCCCTTTATCCTGGATTGAATAGGCAGGAGTTTGTAATAAAGGTCTCAGATGCACGGAATATTGTTTGCAGGAAGAAAAAAAATGGATATTACGACGTAGAAGAGGAGATAGGCGGTGTCAGGCACAGGCTGGGGCAGATACGCATTCTGGATCAGAAAAACGGGCATTGGTATGTGGAAGATAAGACCCTCATGGATGCCCAGGCCCTGGGGGCATTGCTTGACTTCATTGCAAAACAGGAAGAGATAGAATCTCTGGAGGTGTTTGCCGGGGATAGGGAGGCTGTATGGAGCCAGGCCATAGAGAGTGCCTTTTCTGGAACCGGATATCAAGTAGGCGGTCGGGTATACTGGAGCAGAAGACAGGCCTCTATCCCTGTGTGTATAAGAAGGGCCTTTGCACTAGCCTATCCTTATCTATCAGAAGATCTGCGCTCTTCTATCCTCCAGGCAGGGGATGTCAGCGCCTGTGTACCATTGCTTCAGGATGCGATTGATGAGATATCTGCCAGGATGGAAAAAGAGAAGCGTCTTAATGGATTGGAACTGGATGCCGATGATGTCCTCTATACGCTTGAGTCTGCGCTGTTGAAGACAAAGGATATATTTATGGAGCTCGATGTCAGACAGATTGTCAGAGACCTGGTAGATGAAATGAGAGAAAGGTATCCGGACGTAGACATAGAATTACATAATGAGTTGGGGAAAATTTTTACCTATTCGGAGTTGTTCAAGATTGCCTTTAGGCGCCTGCTCGAGAATGCCTGTAAACACGGCAGGAGCAGGGTCTATGTGGAACTGTATGGCGAGGGTAGTCAGATCGTTGTGTTTTTGCAGGACTACGGAAGAGGAATCCCATCTGGCTTCCGCCCTAGGGTATTTAAGGAGAGTTTTGCAATAAGCTGGCAGGATGCCAGTGCCGGTGGGAGGTCATTGTTGAATATAAAGGATATGGTGGATAAGGTTGGAGGAGGTATCAAATTTGCATCCTTAAGCCAGGGAGAATCCGTAGGATCTTATGACCAAGAAAATATAGCCTGGCAGGAGAGGATAAAGGCAAGCCCTGAGAGCAGGGGAACCATCTTTGAACTGCGTCTGCCAGCCTTGTGGAAAGGTGGACAATATAAAAGGGCCTTTTCTGATGTATTTGTGGTTACAGGCGGCCTTGGTACGGGGCGACGCTTTATTGCTAGGTGGCTGGCAACGAGGTTTGGGATGTATTACGTAAATCTGGATGGTGTCCTCCTGAGATTTCTTGTTGATGCCCTTTATAAGGGCAAGGATGCATTTTGGAGGAGTTGTGCGTTAGCAATGGAACAATCTCATTCTACTAAAGTAAAGGAGATAGAAGACGGGTTGGCTGGTTATATCAGGGAAAACCTAGTTAGGGTGAGATATGAAAGGGAGGGGCTGTTCTGGAGAGGTACGAATATGAATTATTTCCTTTCGGAGTTCCCTTTATGGCAGTATATCGCGCAAATGGATAAGGACAGGCAGGAGGTATTCTTTTATGTATGGAACACCTATGCCAAAGACCTGGCGCATCTTCTCTATAATGCATTGCGTGAAAAGTTATCGAATGCTAAGTTAGGCCGCTGGGGATATAAAGGCCTGGTTATGAGGAGTAGTTTCCCACTCTATCTAGGGCAGTATCCTAATTTTAAAGAGATTATCAACATTCCTGTCTTTTCCAGGTCAGCAGATGATGCGGTGAGGAGGGACTTTTCTAAGAGATTTGTTAAGAGGGTGCGAACAGATTATTGGGAGAACCAGGATATATATTACCTGGCTCCTGTAGAAGATTCCTTCCCTGTTACTTATGATATATTGGATAAGGCCATGGAGAAAGAGGATTCCCTCTTTGCGTTGCTAGTATGGCGCTGGTTTAATGGCGATAATCGACTTTTGATGGAAAAGGTCCAGAAGGGGGTTTTTGACGAGATGGAAGAATTGTTGCTAGGCGATTACCCCTTCGAGCTGAAGAGGGCCTTTCTTAGGCAGCTTCACTTTACTGCCTATGGAAGGGCTTCCATTGAAAGGCCTTCTGGATTGAGGCAGTTTCTCGTAGATATCATCAGGGATAGAAAGGTAGATCCAGGGCTCATAGAAGACCTGCATGAAGCGATAAGGTATTGTTATTTAACAGAGGTTGTTGACTTGGTCAGAAATAAGGTTATTTCAATGATGGGATATGTGTTTAACAGGAAGTTGGGGGATAAAGAGATAAGAGAGAAGGGGTTGAGGCTGACGAATAGGATGCAGGAGAGTCTCGACAATATAAAGGAACTGTGTATCACCGATTGCCCTCGAGAATATGAGAAGTTGCTCAAGACTATGGATGAGGCCTATAGTTTGGTTAGTAAGGCAGAAAGAGATGTTGGCGAGAGGGATCGAAGGGTTGTTAGTTCTTTGCTTGATGTATTGGATCAAGCAAAGGGCTTGCTGAAGAGTTCTATGTATTCCGTGTACTGGATTGGGGATCCAGTTGTTAATGGAATAGAAAGGCCTTCTGTTTTTAGATTGGAATGGCCCAGAGATAAGGCCCTGCCTCTACAAATATATGTCTATGTCCCTGAGATAAAGGC
>JALVWL010000224.1 GCA_027034965.1 Candidatus Omnitrophota bacterium | reverse complement strand
GTCTAGATCCAGCCCTTATGTCAGGACCGTTTATCGCCAGCATTGTAGATATCGTTTCTATCTTGATTTATTTTCAGATAGCCAGATTGGTGATAGGTTTGTAAAGAATATAAGGGAAAATATATTTGAAAGTGTGTTGGGGAAAGATATAATTGTGCAAATAAGTTCAGAGAAAGAAACGGTGCGTTTAGTCTCTACGCATAGTTGGAAAGGAGGTAGTGTTATGGGTTTGGAGGAAAAGGTAAGGCAGATAATAGAAGAGGAGGTCAGGCCAGCCCTGAAGATGGATGGCGGAGATATCGAACTACTGGGCGTGGATGAGGATGGTACGGTAAAGGTTCGACTCTTAGGGGCCTGTGGCGCCTGTCCGTTTTCCACGATGACCCTAAAGATGGGTGTTGAGGAGTCTCTTAAAAAGATGGTGCCAGAGGTAAAACAGGTTATAGCGATATAATCTCCAGGTATACAGTAGGCCTTTGTGGTATAATGGAGCCCGTTGAGGGACAAAGACAAATTAAAATAACTAAAAACTAAAAACGCAAAACTAAAAACCACAACTCAAGTTTTGAGAATGGAGGAGGGAGAATGAAGCATGAAGGACTCTTATTTACTGGGATCTTTTTCATTCTTAATAGAAAATTCCTTCATTCTCCATGCTCCATTCTTCATCCTTGATTATTGAGAAGGGAGAACGGAGAAGGAAGCATGGAGGCAGTGATTTTTTTGATTTAAAGAAGCAATGCGAAATGGTGGTTTTATCCTTCATTCTCCATGCTCCATCCTTCATGCTTGATTATTAATAAGAAAAGAGATCTTTGATTGACAATCGCTGGAAAGTAAAGGATTCTAATGCATAATCCAGGTTAATTTAAAGATGGAAGAAAAAATATTATTTTTGCTGAGCAAACTATGCCTGGCCCAGAAAAACATCCTCTGGGAGCAAGGATATAAATATTCTCTCTCTCCTACTCAGATAGAAATCTTATTTGCGATCTCTTCTTACAATAAACCAATAACGATTTCCCTGCTCGCAAAGGAAATGGCCATAAGCAAACCAACTATAAGCGACTCGGTTTATGCACTCGAAAAGAAGGCCCTGGTAAAAAAAATACCGATGAAAGACCGTAGAAAGGTGGGTATAAAGATTACAGGCAAGGGAAAAAATATCATCAAGTCCATACACAAGAAAAATCCCCTCCTAAATATTACAAAGACCAGTCTTAATAATCATGAAAAATCATCGTTGTTTCAGGCGCTTTTGAAGATTACCTCGGTTCTAAAGGACAATGGCTATCTACAGATTGTGCGGACCTGTCCCTATTGTGGAAACCTTATATATAAGGCATCAACCAAGAGTTATCTCTGCGCTATTAGCAAAAAGAACCTCTCCCTTTCTGATTTCCAGATAAATTGTCAGCATTTCAAGGATGAGGGAGAAAAATAAAAAGGCATCCCAAGCCTCTCTATGCTAGGCCAATTGGACTGTTACTATCGAGGAAATGGCGTCTCTAAGAAGTCCTTCGGTTGTCTTTGCCTTTATCCCTATTTTCTCAACAGGCAGGTCTAAAATCTCAGATAGCCGTCGTCTTATCTGCTCTTTGTATTTCCCAAGCCTTGGATTGTCCATTATAAGCACGGCATCTATATTGACTATGTTAATCTGACCTATCATTGAAAGGACGGCTTTTAGCATCTCCAGGGAATCTGCCCCCTTCCACTTTGGATCACTGTCAGGAAAAAGATCGCCTATATCCGGCCTGCCAAGGGCCCCCAACAGGGCATCTATAAGGGCATGGATAAGCACGTCTCCATCAGAATGGGCTATTACTCCTTTATCAGAAGGGATCTCTATCCCACCGAGCTTTAGAGGGCCTCTGCCGCCGAGCCTATGTATATCAAAACCTACCCCAACCACTGTCAATAACTACAATTCTCTATGAACCTGCGCAGGGAATAATAGATATTATTCTGACGCATAAAATACTCGCCCACCAATACTGCATCCACTCGCAGCTGTTTCAACATAGGCAAGACCTCAACACCTATTCCGCTCTCAGCAACTCGCACCTTCTCCTCTGGAATCATTGGCATATACCTGCTAAAGTTTCCGACATCTACCTGCAGGCTCTTAAGGTCCCTGGAATTTACCCCTATTATATCCGGATCAAGGCGCATCACCCTCTCTATCTCTTCTCCTGTGTGCACCTCAAAGAGCACATCACAGCCAAGGTGCCTGGCGCACTGGTAGAGTCCCTCCAACTCTTTATCATCCAACATCGCTGCTATCAACAACACCGCGTCAGCACCCATTGCACAGGCAAGGTATATCTGATAATCCCGCACAAAGAAATCCTTACACAAAATCGGCAACTCCACAAAATCGCGTACAGTGCGAAGATAATCAAAACTTCCATGAAAATGTTTTTCATCGGTAAGTATAGATATGGCATCTGCTCCTGCCCCTTGATATTCCAGGGCAATATCTACAGGGGATCGCCTGTTGGGATTGGCTATCACACCCTTAGAAGGCGAGGCATATTTTATCTCGGCAATAACTGATATGCGATTACCATGGCCTATGGCATGCTTAAATCTATAAAACTTTTGGCGATAATTTATCATATGCCTGAGCTGGCTGAGTGGATATTCCACGGCCAGGTCCTCTATAAGCTCCAGTTTTTCTCTCTTAATCCTCTTTAGGAAGTCGGGCATCTTCCCTCCACTTTATTTAATGTAGAAAGTGTCGCTTCGGCGCAAAGAGCAAGGCAATACCAAAATCATTACAGGCAGAAATCACATCTGGATCTGCCTTTGAACCGCTAGGCTGCACGATTGCCTTTATCCCATACCTGGCGGCCAACTCTATATTGTCTGTCTTCGGGAAAAAGGCATCGCTTGCCAGGACCGCACCTCTGGCCTCTTCTCCTGCCTGTTCCAGGGCAATCTTTACAGCACCCACCCTGCTCATCTGACCAGCACCTATCCCTACAAGTGCCTGCTGTCTGGCAATCACAATCGCATTTGACTTGACAAAACGCACCACCCTAAAGGCAAATAACAGGTCCCTCAATTGGGTTTTTGTCGGGGCCTTTTTACTGACCAGTCTTAGGTCTTCCTCCTTCTCAAAAAACAGGTCTGGCTCTTGGACCAGGAATCCATTAAATACCTGTCTTATCTGGAGAGCTGGCCTATGCTGCCTTACCTCTACCAACCTTAGGTTCTTCTTGACACCTAGTATCTGCTGTGCCTGTTTCTCAAACCTCGGGGCAATAACACATTCCCTGAACCCAGACTTCACTATCTCCCTTGCACAGCGGGCATCTACTGTCTTGTTTATCCCAATTATACCACCAAAAGAAGACAATGGGTCTGCATTGTAGGCCTTTCTATAGGCCGTTGCCGCATCTTTGGCAATGGCCAGGCCACAGGGATTTGCGTGTTTTACTACTACTGCACAGGTCTGTGGCAAAAACGCACTGCACATAGACCAGGCAGCCGAGAGGTCCATAATATTATTATAGGATAGCTCTTTGCCCTGCAATTGGCGAAATACAGGACGGCTGCCAAAGGGAAGGTAAAGGCCGGCCTTCTGGTGGGGATTTTCTCCATATCTTAGCTGTTGTTTTAACTCAAGTCCCAGCATAGCCTCCTGAGACAGCTCAAATCCTCCGTTAAATAATACATTGCTTATCCAGGTATCGTATCTCGAAGTAATCGAAAAGACCTCACCTGCCATCTTCCTTCTAAAAGAAAGGGAGACCGCACCCTTATTCCTGTCAAGCTCTCGGATAAACCCCTTATAAAGAGAAGGGCTGGGCAGTGTAGTAACCCACTCATAATTCTTCGCCGCTGCACGCAACATAGTAGGCCCGCCGATATCTATAAACTCAACAAGGTCCCTCTCACCTGACAAATAGGCCTCCTTAAATGGATAAAGGTTGACCACCACGAGATCAATCGGGCTCCCGCCAATTCGACGCAACTGTCTCCTGTCCTGTTTATTGTCTCTGCGGAACAATATGCCGGCATGCAATTTGGGATGCAGTGTCTTGACCCTGCCCGAGAGTATCTCTGGGGAGGCCGTGTATTCCGAGACCTCCCTGACAGCTACTCCGAGCTCTCTGAGTCTCTTAGCCGTATTCCCGGTAGAGATGACCTTTATCCCGTGACGCTTAAAGGCATCCGCTAATTCCTCCAGACCTGTCTTGTCCCACACACTTACTACAGCGTCTCTTATCTTGACCATATCCATCACGACATCTCCTTCATTTGGTTCATTCATACCTCAGGGCCCTGGCAGGCTCGAGTCTTGCTGCCTGAGAGGACGGATATAGGGCAGAAAAAACCGCTATTATGACCGCTGAACCTATCACCAACAAGGCATCGGCCACCTCGAGTCTTGCCGGCAGATAGTCTATGTAATAAACATCAGCCGGCAGTTTTATAATGTGCCAGTGCTCTATTGCCAGGGATAAAACTACGCCGATAATGCCCCCAAAAAACGCTCCAACTACACCAATAAGGATGCCTATATTTAAAAATAACCTATATATCTCTTGGTTCGTAAGCCCCAATGCCTTTAACACTGCAATCTCCTTTGTACGGGTCGCAACCAGCACAACTAGGGAACTTACTATGTTAAAGGCCGCCACTATTACTATCAACAAAAGGATCAAGAACATAACATACTTCTCTAGCTTGAGGGCCGAAAACAGGCTTTTATTTGACTCTATCCAGGTAAGGGCAGAAAATCTCCTATCCTTTAGCACATCAAAAAGCCTGGCCTTGATATCGCCAGCTTGCATTGGATTATACAGGAAAATCCCTACGGCATTTACCTCATTATCTCCTAAAAAAAGCAGGTTTCTCACCAGCTTTAGAGAGGCAAGTATGGTCTGACTATCGTACTGGTAGAGACCTGTCTCAAAGATACCCGCCACCTTTGCCTGGTAGTCCATGCCGGTTACAGGAGAGAGCAAAGTCAGCTTATCCCCTGGACCCAGGCCAAATTGTTTAGCCATATCTCTACCTATCAATACCCCATCCCCTTTTGGAAGCCTACCAGCAAAATCCTCTGGGAGAAAAACTCGACCAGAAGGGCCTATCCCTCTGATGAAACACGGCAGTATCTTATTTTTTACCCGCACAAAGCCCTGCAGATAGGCAAAGGGTACAACCGATTTCACGCCTTCTATGGACAGGCTCTTCAAAAGAGGCTTATCCACTGAAAAGACTGTTTCAGAGGTTATAAGGATATGGGGATTATTCTGGATAATCTTGTTGCGTAATTCAATATCAAAGCCGTTCATTACCGCCATAACCGTAATCAGGGCAGCAACACCTATAACAATCCCCAGGATAGAGACCACACTCATAAACGAAAGGAAACCCCCACGAGCCCTTAAAAAGAACCTCAAGGAGAGAAAATTAATGTACCCCATAACAAAAGCTATTGCTATACAGACTCTTTCTCAGGCTTAAGCAAAGGAAAGAGGATAACCTCCCTGATAGAAGGCCTATCCGTAAGTATCATCGTCAGCCTATCTATACCTATGCCCAGCCCCCCTGCCGGCGGCATACCATATTCCAGTGCCGTAACAAAATCGTAATCTATATTCTCTGTAGGGGCGTTATTCTGACGCACCTCTTCCTCAAAACGGGCCAGCTGGTCCTCGGGATCCGTCAACTCAGAGTAGGCATTGGCAAGTTCCATTCCCCCTATAAATAATTCAAATCTCTCAGCAAGAGATGGATTATCCCTCTTCAGGCAGGCAAGGGGACAGAGTATAGAAAAATAGTCTGTAAAAAATACGGGCTTGCGCTGTTTCTCTATGTCAAGGAGGTCCTCTACCAGCTTGACTACCTGAGACCGAGACAGGCGCGAGGTATCAAGATTGCCGAGTCCTCTCTTAGGTAGCTTTTGTACCATTACCTCGGTTGGATCATCAGGATTTATGTCAAATCGCTCCTTCACTGCCTGGGCAAAGGATATCCTGTCCCAGGGAGGGGTAAAGTCTATCTCCTGCCCTTGATATTCCACTACAGGTGAGCCATTGACTTCCTTGACTACATAATAGAGCATCTCCTCTGTCAGGCGCATTACCCCTTCGTAGTCCATATAGGCAGTATAGACCTCCAGCATAGTAAATTCAGGATTATGGCGGGTAGAGACCCCTTCATTCCTGAAACTGCGATTTATCTCATAGACACGCTCAAAACCTCCCACCAGGAGTCTCTTGAGATAAAGCTCAGGGGCAATCCTTAGATATAAATCTATATCATAGGCATTATGGTGGGTTATAAATGGCCTACCGGCCGCACCCCCTGGAATAGGATGGAGCATTGGCGTTTCTACCTCAAGATAGCCCCTCTCATCCAAAAACCTACGGATAGAAGATATAATCCTGGCCCGCTTTAGAAATACCTCTCTATTCTCAGGGTTGGCTATCAAATCCAGATATCTCTGTCGGAACCGGACCTCCACATCCTTTAATCCATGCCACTTTTCTGGAAGGGGACGAATGGACTTGGTCAACAGCCTTATCTCTTCAAGGCCTATAGTAACCTCGCCTGTCTTAGTAACAAACAAATGCCCCCTGACCCACACTATATCGCCTATATCGAGCAAGCCCAATAGATCCCATACCGCCTCTTCTACATCGTTTTTACGGACATAGACCTGCACGCGGTCCGAGGAATCCCGCACATCAAAAAATATCACCTTACCATGCCCGCGCCAGGCGGTTATGCGTCCTGCAACCGAAACAGCCCTGCCCTCTTCGTAATTTTCCTTCACATCCCTGGCCATATCCTGAGGGACGATAGACCTGGAAAACGGCTCTATCCCCTTATTCTTAAGGGCAATGAGGCGCTCTTTCCTGCTCTGTATCAAATCCATCTCTGCCATAGACCGATATTGTAAACCTAAACATATCCCTGTGTCAA
>JALVWL010000223.1 GCA_027034965.1 Candidatus Omnitrophota bacterium | reverse complement strand
ACATACCCGCAGAAACACCCTTTAGGTCCTCAAGATACTGTCTGCAGTCCCCGCAGAATTTGAGGTGCTCATCTATCTGACGACGGTCACTATCCTCTAACCTGTTATCCACATAGTCTGTCTCTAAAATCCTTCTTACCTCTTTACACCTCATATCCATCACCTCTCATTTTCTTTTATCTCTTTGAAGGCAGATAGAAGGGCCTGCCTTGCCCGTGAAAGCCGGCTGCGAACAGTATTTATGTTTATACCCAACGTCTTTGCTATATCCTCATACGAAAGACCCTCTATCTCCCTTAAGACAATCACTGCCCTGTGTTCGGCAGATAACCTGGATAACAGCTGATAGGCAAGTTCTTTATCTCTATCATTTCCTACAGCATCTCCATCAGAGAGTTGGTGTAAGTGCCCAACCTCTTCCATAGAAACCAGCCTCTTCCTCTGGCGTCTGAGGCGCTTGTATTCATTTATCGCCATATTCACTGCCATACGATATATGTAGGTCTTTAACCTCGCCTCATAGCGAAATGACTTCAATCTGTCATAGAGCCGCACAAACAGCTGCTGGGTAACATCCTCCGCAGAATCCCTATCCCCTACAATTCCGAACACCACACTAAACGCAAATCTTGAATATGCCTTATATATCTCCTCAAATGCCTTGAAGTCTCCCCTACTCGCCCTTTCAATCACATCTTGCTCCATATAAACGCCTTTCCATTCAAGTCAATATATCCTCATTATATTAGACAGAGGGCCCTGTAGAAAAGTTCCATCCCCTTAAACAAATCTATTCAAGAAATCTTTCGGCATTGTAGAGATTCGCTAATTTTACGCCGCAGGGCTGATTCCTAAACCATATCATCTGGCGTCTTGCATACTGATAGGTCTCTCTTACCATCTGTTCCCTGGCAGACTCAAGGGAAAGCCTGCCCTTCAATACCTCCTCTATCTGCCTGATGCCGATTACCTGGCGCGCAGTCCTGCTCAGATTCTGCTTTAAAACAGGTTCCAATCTATCTATCACATCCTTATCTATAGTCGCTATCCTCTTTCTTATCCTCTCTATCAAGGTGTCCTTTTCCATATAGAGGATAACCGCCCTGGCAAAATCAGGCCTATCTTTCAAGGCATAGGCAGGTCTGGTCTTCCAGTAAGACAGGGGCCTGCCAGTCTTGTAGAAGACCTCAAGGGCCCGAACGATCCGTCTCTTATCGTTTGGATGTATCTTTGCGGCACTTAACGGATCTATCCTGGACAACTCCTCGTAAAGGTCCTCACCTGTCTCGAGGCGGGCAAATAGAGTAGCACGGATGGACTCATCTCTGGTCTCCTCTTGAAATATCCCATACATCAGAGATTTTATGTAAAGGCCTGTTCCTCCGGCTATAACCACGGCCTTGCCCCGAGACCATATATCCATAGCCCTCTCATAGGCCAGCCTAACAAAGGCAGCCACATCAAAGGAATCTCTAGGATCCAGAAAGGAAATAAAGTGGTGCATTATGCCAGACATCTCCTCTTCTGTAGGGGGAAAGGTCAGGGATTCAAGGCCTCTATATACCTGCATCGAATCAGCAGATATCACCTCACCGTCTATATCCCTGGCAATCTTTATCGCAAGAGCAGACTTGCCCGTTGCAGTCTGGCCGCAGATTATGATAAGTGTCTTTCTATCTCCTGCCACACCCGAAAGGCCTGTTTGTGCTCCCTGACATCGTGTACCCTGAAAATAGAGGCACCCCTAGAGAAGGCAAAGAGATTCAAGGCCAGAGTCCCTGGCACCCGTTCTGTTGGCCTGCTTTCATGGATAGCTCCGATTAAAGACTTCCTCGATACCCCAACCAAAACCGGCCTAATAGAGCTAAAGAGTGAAGTAAAGGCTATCAGCCTATAATTATCCTGCCAAGTCTTTCCAAAACCAATCCCTGGGTCCACAACAATCCTGTCCTCGTCTATACCGTGGGCAATCGCACGAGCAACCCGTCTCTTCAGGGCCTCAAAGACTATACCCACTGCATCCCCTTCCAGCGGTCTGGTCTGCATACTGCGGGGGCTGCCCTTCATATGCATAACCACCACACCTACCCGATACTTCTTTACTACACTACACATCGCCGGACACCTCAGGCCGCTTACATCGTTTACTATATCCGCTCCCTTCTTGCAGGCGATCTCAGCCGTAGCAGGTTTATATGTATCCACGGATATTATTGCCTTTGGAAATCGCTTTCTAACAGCCTCAAGCACAGGGATGAGCCTGGCAATCTCCTCCTTTTCATCCACCCTCCGTGCACCCGGCCTGGTCGATTCTCCCCCAAGATCGATTATATCCGCGCCCTCTCTTAACATCCTGGCAGCGCGATCCACTGCGACCTTCGGATCCATAACCCCGTCCCCACTGAAGGAATCCGGTGTAAGGTTCAATATTCCCATAATGATAGGCCTGGAAAGACTCATCTGTCGATCCTTAACCCGCCAGATAAGAGGACGATTCAATGATTCAAAGCCCTCTAAGAGACCGCGGAATCCAGAAAATTTCTGTTCGGATAACTTGTCCAGGAGCCTGGAGAGCTGTTTCTCAGTCGCCAGGAGCAAGGCAGTCTCATTTTGGCGGTTCTTTAAGATCGCCCCCCGGCTTATCGCTAGATCCGCACCCACAGATAGGGCCTCCTGCTTAAGGATATTTGCCTCGTAACTGGTCAGACCCTCTATTAGATAAGAGAGCCTGCCTGCCTTGGGCAGCATCCTATCTATCCCCACCCTGTCAGAGCCCACCCTATTTTCGAGGATGTAGGCAATAACCGGCTTATCAGACGGTATCCTGGTTATCCTTACTCTCCGGTCCTTCTTCTCCACTATCCTCCTCCAGGCCCAATAAGGCCTTTACCTCTTCTACAGAAAGCGTCTCTTTTTCAAGCAACCTATTCGCCAGTTTATGCAGGTCAGAGATATGCTCTGAAAGTATCTTCCTGGCCTCACTATAGGCCTCATCTATAATAGACTTCACCTCTTCATCTATCTCCCTAGCAGTCTGGACACTGTAGTGCTTGTCCATAAATCCATCGGCCTCCCAAAAAGGCATCCCCCCAGGATGTTCCCATACCACATTGCCCAGCCTTTCACTCATCCCAAACTGACACACCATCCTCCTGGCGATAGAGCTGGCCACCTCCAGATCATTGTGCGCTCCCGTCGTAACCTCGTTAAAGACCAATTCCTCGGCCACCCTACCACCGAGAAGGACCTTTATCCGCCCCAGCAACTCCTTCCGCCTCACCAGATACCTATCCTCGGTAGGCCGCTGGAGTGTGTATCCCAAGGCCGCAACCCCTCGCGGGACAATCGAGACCTTATGCAGGGGATCGACCCCATCCAAGTACAGGGAAAGGAGGGCATGGCCTGACTCGTGATAGGCCACAATCTTCTTCTCCTCAGGATTTATCGCCCGACTCTTTCGCTGGGGCCCTGCCATCACCCTTTCAATAGACTCCTCGAGCTCCTCTATAGTAACCGCATTCTTGTTGCGTCGTGCGGCCAGCAATGCCGCCTCGTTTATAAGGTTCGCCAGGTCTGCACCAGAGAAACCAGGTGTCTGCTGGGCAATCCTGCGCAAATCCACATCCTTGGCCAGCTTTACATTGCGGGCATGGACCTTTAGGATGGCCTCCCTGCCGTTCATATCAGGCAGGTCCACGACTATACGGCGGTCGAACCTGCCTGGCCTGAGGAGGGCCGGATCAAGGACATCCGGACGGTTCGTAGAGGCCATAACAATAATCCCCCTCGAGCTGTCAAACCCATCCATCTCAACCAGAAGCTGATTCAGGGTCTGCTGCCGCTCTTCATGGGCACCATATACCACACCCGAGCGTTTCCCACCAACTGCATCTATCTCATCTATGTAGATAATACAACCCTTATTCGTCTGCTGAGCGGCCTTCTTCGCCTGGTCAAAAAGGTCCCTCACCCTTGCGGCACCCACCCCCACAAACATCTCAACAAAATCCGAACCGCTTATACTGAAAAAAGGCACATCCGCCTCTCCGGCAACCGCCTTTGCCAGAAGCGTCTTACCTGTACCCGGAGGACCAACCAGCAAAACACCCTTTGGAATCTTGCCCCCTAATCTCTGATATTTTTTGGGGTCCTTTAAGAAATCGATTACCTCCTTCAGCTCCTCCTTTGCCTCATCCACACCCGCTACATCATCGAAGGTAACCTTCTCTGCTGGGTTGCCTCTAGTCTTTGCCCGACCAAAGGCCCATATCCTGCCACCTCCCTGGGCCGCCCTGAAGGCAAAAAACCAGTAAAACAAGACCAAAAGCACCACAGGCCCAAAATAATAAAACAAAGACGACAAAAACGTCTGGGCAGGCTTTATCTCTATCTTCGCGCCAGACTCACGCAAGAGACGCAACAGATCCTTATCCTCTGGATCCACATAGAGATAAAACCTCTGGCCATCCGCAAACCTGCCTGTTATAAAGCCCTCTTTTTTCACCACCTCCTCAATCCTGGGCTGGCCAGATTGAAGTATAGAATAAAATTCAGAATAAGTTATGGGTTTAGGGATTCCATTTGTACTTATATCCATAAAGAGATTCACCAGAATCCAGACCACCATCAAGACCACAAATATCGTAAGGGGGCCTGGCATCCCCTTATTTGGCCCAGGGCCCTGGGGCAGGATCTTTTTAAAATCCTTCTTATCGTTATTATTAGAGTCTCTCATTCCTCTTCCCCTCTCTCAAGAAAAACCTATATCCCCTCGCCTTTTTCTCTATGGACACACCTCCCGGCAGATCCAGACGAGAGCCATTCGGCCAGGTGCGCATCATCCTGGCAAACTCCTCGTAATGGCGAAAATCAATCCTGTTCAGGTCGCCTTTCAGCCGCCAAACCGCCAATCTAAATACCTGACGTGCTATAGACTCCTGAAGACTCTCCACAGCAGCGCGGCTTAGAAACAACTCACCTTCCTTAGCAAAGACAACGCTATTCTTCAACACCTGTGATGATACATTATATATAAAATCGTAATCCTGCGCCATTATATTCGCCAGGGAAAACAACCGCTCCTTTATGCGGGGATTGTAATGCTCGGCCAAAAGAGGCAGGAGCTCGCAACGGACCTTATTGCGCATAAAATCCAGAGAAAAGTTACTGCTATCTATCCTATAGGGAAGGGAATTTATCTTGATATACTCCTCTATCTGGCGGCGCGATATATTCATAATCGGCCTTATAATGGTAATGCCATCCCTCAACGACCTGGGCAGCATAGCCTTTAGCCCCTGCATACCAGAACCCCGCAACAGATTCAATAACACCGTCTCTGCCTGGTCGTCCATATTATGGGCAAGGCTCACTGCCACTGCATCATATCTCCTGCAAACATCCCTGAAAAACTCATAGCGAACCTGCCTGAGGCCGGCCTCAAGGCCTATGCCCCTAGGCAGCTCCGAAGAGAGCCTATCAGAGACAAAGTCGAGATTGTACCTCTCTTTGGCCAGCTGTCTGACAAAGTCCTCGTCCTCATCTGCATCGGGCCGCTGAGCATGGTTGTAGTGTGCCACAATCAATTCAATGCCTCTGTCCCTAGACAAGACCCTATACAACACATCCAGCATAAACACCGAATCAGGACCACCAGAGACCCCTAGGACAAGTCGAGCGCCCCTACTCAAAGGAAAGATATCCCTGAAAAACTCCTCTACTATGGAAAGGATTTCATTAATATCCATTATTCCGAATTATCCATTAGATAAAACTCAAAACTCAAATCTCAAAAGTCAAAACCACAGCTTAAAACTTAAATCTTTTTATTTTATCCCTCTATTTCTTTTCTCTTTATCGTCAGCTAAACTTCCAATTCTTGCTACCCGTTCCCGCTTTTTTTAGTTGCGTTTTCTCTTTATATTAAAAATAGCTTTGAGCTTTGAGTTGTAGTTTTTAGTTTTGAGTTTTGAGTTTTTAGTTGTTTTTCATTTGTCCCACAACGAGTTCCATTATATCACAAATCCCTATTGCATAATTTGGGATAAAGGATAGGCGCTTTTATAAAGTAAACAGAAGGATTCCGCCTGCTTTTTCAGGCTTATCTGAAGAAGTGCTGGCTTTACTTGTTTGGGCAAGGGCAGCGGAGATTGCGTCTTCGTCTATAATCTCTCCATCGCCTTCCTGCGCCCCTTCTATTGCATCCTCCAGCACCCAAGACAGCTCATAAGGAGAGTCAGCTAATTCCCCTAAATACAACTCCCCTCCTGAAAGATATTGCAGATAGGCCTTTAGCTCATCATCTTTGTTCACCTGCTCTATTATGTGCTCCCATAAGGCCTTGAAATTATCACTTTTTGTATCCACCTCGCCTTCGGCTGAGCCTATTACTGATGTTATGGTACTTACTCCCATCTTCCTAAACACAGCAATAATATCTTCCTTTTTTTCTCCTTCTGCCATCAACCAAAACACCAGCTTCCACAGCCTCACCTGCCCGCTCAATTGCACATCCTCTTTCCCAAATATCGTTCTCTGCACTATCCTCAAGGCATAGTGGACATTGCCTGCCTTTGCCTCATCTATCCATTTATCGTTCATCTCCTCTGGCTCAAATTCCACATTCGCAAGGACATTGCCCTTATCATCTCTTATGACTACCCTATTGCCCTCTACTTCAGCCGTTATCAAGCCCTCTTCCCCAAGCCACTCTATTGCTTCGTGGAATTGGGCAATAGGATTGTGCACTATGGGTTTTGACATAAATATCTCGCCCTTCCTTGACTTGGCAATGAGTATTTTGCCGTCTTTATATACGGGCGTTGAGAAGCTCCATAATTTTAGCTTGTCGCTGGTTTCGTATTCGTTAAGTTTATCGCCTGCATATTCGTATAGGTCCTTTAATTGGGGATATTCATATTTAAGATTATCAAATTTGAAGCCCAGTACAGAAC
>JALVWL010000222.1 GCA_027034965.1 Candidatus Omnitrophota bacterium | reverse complement strand
TCACGTCCCTGTTAAGATAGTTTTCTTGTATTATCTGGTAATGGTGCCTATCGTATTGGTAAATATTGCCCCTCTTTCGTCGTTGCTTTCGTCGTTGTATACAGTTGGCATAATGAATTACAACAATGAGATAATCGCCATCAGGTCTTCTGGCAGGAGTGTATTTTCGATATTAAGGCCGATTGTCTTTGGTGCAATTTTCCTGTCTGCGATTGTGTTCTTTGTTAATGAGCGCTTTGTCCCTGGCTCTATGGTCTTCACTACAAGCCTGAAGAAGGAATTTATAAAACGCAATACCAGCTCAAAGAAAGAAATCGTGTTGAAGTTTTTGACATTCTATAGCACGGATAATAGACTATTCTTTATATCCAAGTTTTATCCCCGCCAGAATTTGATAAAGGGCATTTTGATCCTGGAACAGGACGACAGACAACAGATAAGGCGCAAGCTGGTCGCCCAACAGGCCGAATGGAGGGATGGGTGGTGGTATTTCGACAATCTTCTCATCTATAAATTTGACGAACATGGAAATGTTATAGAATCGGAGAAGGAATTTTATAAGAGGAAAAAATTGCGACTTAAAGAGTCCCCTGCGGATATGATGCGAAAGGAGTCTTTTATAGACAGTCTTCCTATAAAGGACCTGATTAGGAGCCTAAAGCGCCTGGCCCAAAGTGGAGATGAAGAGACTAAGCTTGTCTTTAAGGTACAGATACTATATAGGATTATAATTTCTCTATCTCCTTTTATCCTAATATTTTCAGGCCTGCCGTTTGTCTTGAGGATACAACGCCGTCCACCAGGATTTTCAGTGGTTGGTATAGGTGTCGTTATCTTCTTTATCTACTACCTGTTGCTGGCATTTTTAAGCAGTATTGCCAAGCTTGGTGTTGGAAATGTCTATCTGATTATCTTGCCACTGCCTATCCTGTTTCTCCTTTGGGGCATTATTAGTTGTATTGTTATTCCATAATCAATCCCAAATTATGCTAATATTAACTAAAAACTAAAAACGCAAAACTAAAAACCACAATGAAAATAACTAAAAACTAAAAGCTAAAAACTAAAAACCACAACTCAAGTTTTGAGGATGGAGAATGAAGCATGAAGGATTCTTATTTACTGGGATATTTTTCTTTCTTAATAAAAAATTCCTCCATTCTCCATGCTCCATTCTTCATCCTTAAGATTTAAGCTGTGGATTTAACTTTTGAGATTTTAGATTTGAGTTTTATAAGGAATGCATAATCCGGGTTAAAATAGAATAGTATGGCATGATTTTTAGTGTATAATATTGGGAAGTCTTGTTAGCGAGGTGGTGGTTATGGAGAAGGATAAAGAAAAGGATAGAGATAGACAAGAGACCCCTGCTCAGGGGCAGGTTCCTCTAAAGGAAAAGGAGGCCCCGGATACAGATAAGGGCTCAGATGCAGAGCAGGTCTTACTCTCCAGAGAGGAATATGAACACCTGTCCTCAGAGGCGAGGAAGGCCAAGGAATTGTTTGAGAAGTGTCTGAGGATTCAGGCCGACTTTGACAATGCGAGAAAGCGACTGGAAAGGGAGCGGGAAGAATTCATAAAATTCGCCCAATACAATATTATTCAAGACTTTTTGGCGGTATTAGATGATTTTGAAAGGGCTTTCTCATCTGCGAAGGAGGCCCGTGATATAGAGAAGCTCATCCAGGGACTTGAGATAATAGGCAAGGACATCTATTCTCTGTTAAATAAATACGGGGTAGAGGAGATAGAGGCAGAGGGAAAGGCCTTTAATCCAGAGGTCCATGAGGCCTTGATGCAGGAGGAGAGGGACGATGTCCCTGAGAATACAGTTGTCCAGGTACTCCAGAAAGGCTATAAGCTACACGACAAGGTCCTTAGGCCAGCGAGGGTAAAGGTTTCTCGACCGAAGGCATAACTCTATTGCAATTGAGGCGTAGGAATATAAGGAAAGGGATATATGGAAAAGGATTATTACAAAATACTCGGTGTTGATAGAGGTGCTTCTCAGGACGAGATAAAGCGTGCCTATAGAAAATTGGCAATGAAATGGCACCCGGACAAGAATCCCGATAACAAGAAAGAGGCGGAGGAGAAGTTTAAGGAGATCTCCGAGGCCTATGAGGTGTTGAGTGACCCTGAGAAGCGGAAGATATACGATACCTATGGCTATGATGCGGCCCGTCAGTCTTTTGGGGCCCAGGGATTCCAGTGGTCTAATTTTACCCATTTTGATGACCTTGAAGATGTATTTGGGGACTTTGGCCTGGATGACCTATTGAGGAGCTTTGGCTTTGGAGATGTGTTTTCGTATCGCAGCGGCTCTGGGAGGTCTTCTCGCAGGTCCCGTAAGGGTAGGGATCAGGAGGTACAGGTTAGCATTTCTCTGGAAGAGGCCTATAGTGGTGTGGAAAAGGGAATAAGCGTTCAACGTTACGAGGTCTGTTCGGCCTGTAATGGGAGTGGGGCTGTACCAGGGACCTCTCCGGTGGTTTGTCCTGAATGTAGGGGACGGGGTATGGTTACACGGGCAGCTGGTTTCTTTGCTATGCAGACCACCTGCCCAAGATGCGGTGGTAGTGGACAGATAATAAAAAATCCCTGTGTAAAGTGCGGTGGTACTGGCAGGGCTCTGGCTGTAAAAAATATAAAGGTCAAGATACCAGCAGGTATAGAGGATGGGACCCACCTTCGCCTTTCAGGAGAAGGAGAGCAGGTCCTTTCCGGCAGGTCCGGGGATCTATATGTATTGGTTCGTATAAAGCCCCATCCTGTCTTTCGTCGGGAAGGTAAGGATATATATGTTACTCGCAAGATATCTATGTATCAGGCGGCACTGGGCTGTGAGCTCGATGTCCCCACCCTTTCTGGTAGGGCAAAGGTAAAGGTCCCTCCAGGGACCCAGCCAGGTGCAAAACTAAGATTAAAGGGGAAAGGGATGCCAGATGTCAGGGGAGGGGCTCCAGGTGATGAATATGTCCAGATAGAAGTGGAGATACCGAAAAAGCTATCCCCTTCAGAGGCAGATGCCCTCAAGAGGATAGCCGAAGAACGAGGCGAATCTATACTGGCAAAGGCCCGTTCTTTCTTTGGTTTTCTATAGGTCTTTAAATTACCTTTACTCTATCAGGAAAACAGCTGAAGCATGGGCGGGATTTCTGTTATGAATAACACGCCTAAATCCCTTAGACTGCATATCGCTATTTTTGGCAGGACTAATGTCGGCAAGTCTACTTTTTTGAATATGTTGAGTGGACAAGACGTCTCTATTACCTCTCCACTACCAGGTACCACCACCGACGTGGTAGAAAAGACGATGGAGCTTTTGCCTATAGGTCCGGTCGTATTTCTGGACACCGCAGGATTAGACGATAGGTCAGAGCTAGGGGCCCTTCGAATCAAAAAGACAAGACAGGTCTTTGACAGGGCCGATATAGTTGTATTGTTGGTAGAGCCGAATATATGGGAGGAATACGAAGAGACGGTTGTATCTGAATGTAAGATGCGCCAGATCCCACTGATTGTCGTCATAAATAAGCTGGACGTAAGGGCACCTTCCCGTGAGTTTCTGTTGAGATTTGAGGAAATGGGAATAAAGTTTATGCAGGTTTCTTGTCTAGATACTGAATCCAGGGATAGCTATATAGGATTGTTTAAGGAATTGCTTATCCAGGTATGTCCGGCAGACCTTTTTAGAACCCCCTCTCTTATAGGAGATCTACTCCCTCCTGGAGGAGTGGCCGTACTTGTAGTCCCTATAGACCTCCAGGCCCCGAAGGGCCGTCTCATACTCCCCCAGGTGCAGACCATCAGGGATGCCCTTGATAACGATGCAGCCTGCCTTGTAGTTAAAGAACGGGAATATCCATATCTATTGAGTTGCCTGGCTCAGCCTCCGGATATTGTTGTCTGCGACTCTCAGGTAGTCTTGAAAATGGTTGCGGATACCCCGGATAATGTAAAATGTACGACATTTTCGATACTATTTGCTCGTTATAAGGGCGAATTGTCAGAGCTGGTCAGGGGAGTCTTAAAGATAGATGAGTTGAGACAAACAGATAAGGTGCTTATAGCTGAGGCCTGTTCCCATCATGCCATAGAAGACGATATCGGGAGGGTAAAGATACCGAGGTGGCTGAGACAGTACCTTGGATTTGATGTGAAGATAGACGTTTATTCGGGTAAGGACTATCCAGATAATCTTGAAGAGTACAAGCTCGTTATACATTGCGGCGGTTGTATGCTAACCAGACGCCAGATGCTCTTTAGATTGCAAAAGGCCATAGATAGGGGAGTTGCTGTAACAAATTATGGTATATGCATATCCTTTCTTCAGGGAGTCTTGGAACGTGTCCTATCACCTTTTCCCTATGCCCTATCTATATATAAGGACACCAGAAATTCTCCTGAATTATACAATCGAGGTTCTATGATATAATTGATAAAAGCATAAGCAAGAAGGCTTTTAAAAGATGAGGTGGGTAGTTGCGTAGATTTGGGGTTTTTGAGGGGGTGTTTGTTCCCACGCTTCTTAGCATCTTAGGCGTCATACTCTTCTTGAGATTAGGCTGGGTAGTTGGACAGGTAGGTCTCTGGCCATCCCTGCTTATAATCCTCCTCAGTAATTCTATCACCTTCCTTACTGCACTGTCCTTGACATCTATTGTAAGCAACCGCAGAATAGGTGGGGGAGGTGCCTATTCCATTATATCAAAGTCCCTTGGATTGGAGGCAGGGGGTGCAATTGGAATATCCCTTTACCTCTCTCAAGCCGTCTCTATTGCCTTTTACATCACTGGTTTCTCTGAGCTGTGGGTGAATATCTTTAGTGGACAAAATCAGATGATTGTGTCCATTGTAGTATGGGCGGTGTTGTTCTTTATATCCCAGCGCAGCGCAAAGATCGCCTTCCGTCTGCAGTATGGCATTCTGTTATTAATTGCCCTTGCCCTGTTCTCTATATTTATGGCCTTTAAGGGATTTTCTATGATAGGTTTTTCGGGTGCTGTAAATGATGTTCCCTTCTGGCGTGTGTTTGCGGTATTTTTCCCGGCAGTTACAGGCATATTAGCTGGTGTCAATATGTCGGGTGAGCTGCGTAACCCTGAACGCGCCATCCCCCTGGGTACACTTTCGGCAATAGTCTTGAGCTTTGTTATATATTCGCTTATGGCAATCTGGTTTTCCTCTATTGCCCCTGCCCATATCCTGGTAGAGAATTCTGGTATCGCTGTTGAGAGGGCGAGGTGGCCTATCTTGGTGGTTCTTGGTATAATGGGTGCCACGCTTTCTTCGGCCCTCAGTATGTTCGTATCTTCTCCCAGGGTCCTGTTGGCGCTGGCCAAACACAGGATAGTTCCGTTTTCATCCTTCTTATCCAGGGTAAATGATAGAGATGAACCTGTGCCTGCGGTAATGATTACCTCTCTTATTTCCTTGGTTGCACTGCTTGCTGGTTCTCTGAATTCCTTGGCAGTGTTTTTGACAATGATATTTTTGATAACCTATGGAATGATAAATTTCTCTGTTTTTGTGGAGCAGTCTATTGGAATCGTTAGCTTTAGACCCTCTTTTAGATTACCGTTGATAGTGCCCTTGCTTGGTGTGGTAGCGGCGTTGTTGTCTATGTTCCTCATTGATCCGCTATTTTCTATCCTGGCATTGTTTTCCTTATTTCTGGTTTACCTGCATATGTTGCGAAGGGACTTTCCTGGTTCCTGGCCAGATGTGCGCAAGGGTGTCTTGATGTTCTTGGCAGAAAATTCCCTTCGTATAGCTGAGCAGCTGCCCTATCATCCCAAGTTATGGAAACCGAATTTAATCGTTCCTGTCTTTGCTACTGATTCTATAGATAAGTGGAGGAAATTTATGGAGGGACTCCTTTATCCAAATGGCAGGGTTCTACTCGTCTGTAGGGCATCCCAGGGAGAACTGGCCGACAGCGGGGATAGGTTTGCAAGGGAGCTAAGGAGATCAGGATTGTTTGCCATATCCATTGCCCTTGATGAGGGTAGTGTTGCAATTATAAGACAGGCGATATACCTCTCCAGGCAATACTTATTACCGTCGAATATACTGTTCTTAGAACTTATAGATGGCCTTTCTCCTGAGTTTATTCAAGGCGCATTGCGTATAGCAAAAGAAGAGAATATGGGTGTGATTTTGTATAAATCGAATTTCCCTCTAGATGGCTTAAGTGCTATCAATCTATGGATCAGGGAAGGCTCTCCAAATGTCCATCTGGCTATCCTGTTGGGCCTGCACCTCTATCGTGGGCTTGATACGAAAATAAATCTTATTCAGGTTGTAAAAGATAGGACTGAGGTTAAAAAGGGCCGCATCTATCTCGAGAAGATGAAGGACGTAATGCGTTTGCCGTCGGATACAGGGGTATATGTATTGTTGGGTGAGTTTATGGATGTATTGTCATCTGCACCTGTCTCGGATATAAATGTCTTTGGAATGCCACAGGCAGAGTTGGACCTGGATTGGCTGGATGAGGTCAGCAGGCGCCTCAATACCCCTATGGCCTTTCTCAAGGATTCACGTCAGGAAAGTGCCCGCGCATAGGTCCCACTTCAGAAGTTTTTTGCAAGTAATTATCCTACAATAATTTAATAATTAAAAAATTTTTAAAAATTTAGTTGACAAAACCCTGGCAGTAGATTATTATTTAATAATCATCTCCCCCCCTCAGGGACGGGCATTAGCCACCTGGTGTCCGTCCCGGCGCCCCTTTTAAAAACTCAAATCTTAAGCATGAAGGATTCTTTTTAAACCCGGATTATGCATTAGAATCCTTTACCTTCCATCGCCCTGCTAATTAAACATCTCTTTCCTCATCCAAATATAACTCAAATCTAAAATCTCAAAAGTCAAATCTACAGCTTAAAACTTAAGGATGAAGAATGGAGCATGGAGAATGAAGGATAAAACCAGCATTTCGCATTATTTCTTTAAATCAAAAAACCCACTGCCTTCATTCTTCCTTCTCCGTTCTCC
>JALVWL010000221.1 GCA_027034965.1 Candidatus Omnitrophota bacterium | reverse complement strand
TCCTGTCTCGTTCTCTATCAATGGAATGTAATTCCAGGTATTCGTAATCTGGCCATAAAGCCCCTTTATACTAAACTTACCCCGCCTCTCAGAGGCCATAACTCCATCCAGTGAACTGCCTGGAAAAGTAAACCTCGATATATTACCAAAATAGTCTCCCACAACGACATCGCCGTCCTTAAAGCCGAGGCGTCGTATATTCCTCAACCTGGCAGACCTATAAACGACATCGTAATTACCCGCTCTATCTGCCACCGAAACAATCGAAGACAGATTACCATAGGCAGTAGGCCCCTTAAGAGTAAAATCCTGGACAAATCCAAGGTTCTTCCTCTCCATCTTCCCATCCGTATCGTCGTAAAACGCCCACCAATTATTTTCATATCCAAAGAGTATATGTTCCTTTTCCTCTATACGCTTCCTGGTCTGCTCCTTTTTCCTCTCAAGCAAACGCGAAGGGATAATCTTAAGAGAAAACATCCACCTCCCACCGTTATCCCATACATAGACTATCGTATTCCCCAGCCCAGAACCAGAAGGGATTAGCTTCAACTTATCCTCACTCAACCGTTCCACAGAGACCAGGCCCTCGTCAACAATTACATACTGCCTTACAGGACCAGGGAACTTGAGAATTAAAAACTTATCTATCTCCAATTCAATGGATATAACCTCTGACCTATTATATCCAGACACATCGACTATGCCATAACCCTGCTTCTCAACCATCGACGGAATCTCTCCTTTTCCCCTGCCCCCAGAGACAGCTTCGGTCTCCCTTTTCTCCGTCGACGGGACATAGCCCTCGAGCGCCTCCTCATAGGCCTTCAACTTCTCTTTTGGCTTTGACGGTACAACCCTCTTTTCAGCCGCGCCCCTTCTCTCTGAAGGTCCTTTTCTTCTCTTCTTCAACTCTTCTTCATAGAAAGACAACGCATCCTCCATAGCCCTCTCTCTTCGCACACTATACTCCTCAAGGGCCCTCCTCATCGTCTCTTCTCTCTCGACATCATACCCCTCCAGGGACTCTTTCATCGCCCCTATCCTTTCCCCTGCCTTACGAAACCGCTCAAGCCCGCCAAGGCCTGCAGAGGCCCTAGATACCCCTGGCCCTCTATACTGCATCCCTGCCTCAAGCAATGCCTTTTTCATCTTCAGCCACCTGATAGCCGACATAATCGCCTCTTGATTATTGCGCTGGATCTCAATGTAGAGGGATATCCTTTGGACATCCTTCCATAGCTCATATAACTCCTCATTATACGGCGCCCGCCTTATCGCCTCTTCCAGTTCCTGTTCTGCCCTTTCCCAATCCTCAATATCAATGGCGTTCATAGCAGACAGGATATGTGCCTGCGCACCCTCAACCATAGGCGCCTCCACACCTCCAAGGCCTGCCCAGGCCACTGGAGAGATAGGATATAAAAGGATGAGCCCTGAGATGACGGCCCGTATACCAATATTCACAATATTATCTTTTCTAATCATTTTTGTTGCTTGTTTGAAATAAATATAAAATTTTTTATTAATTAACGATAAATAGAGCACCAAATCCCTCATACCTACCTCTCCTTATCGGTTAATTAATCACTAGAAATAGGCAGCTCAACACTGACAGGCTGACCTACCTCTGGCTGGATAGTAACGAGTGCGGTATAGCCAGGACCAATGCCCAGGCCACTACCGATGAGATTCAGCTTCACACCTCCCCTTGTGCGAGGCGGCATATAGACCTCTTTTTTCTCTGTACGAGAGAGGATATTGCCGTCTCTATCCATAACAAAGACGCTCACACTGCCTATCAAGGCCGCATTGCCTTTATTATCCAACTTTACACTTAGTTCATCACTTGAAACCCTATCTACAGCGACCACGCCGACCGAACGAATCGTAACATCAACTGGTTCAACCAGCAATAACGAGCCTATACGCGTAAATACCTGCAGTCCTATCTTGGATTTACCAGAGACCGAACCACCACCTGTTAGATCCGTTTCAAAGAATATAACCAAATAACACGGCCCATTTAGACCTGCAGGGATATTGAGCTTATAGTGGACACTCTGCCTTTCCCCAGGCATAAGCCTGACATATTCTGGATAGACCTGAAACCAATTAGCGATATCCGGACAACCACTGCCCAGAGGCATAAAATCCTTAGACCCATCATAAGGAGAGACATACTTCCACTCCATTGGATATATCTTTACTTCTATAGGCTTACTCTCCTTATTTTCCAGTGTAATAATGCCCGAAGCCGTGCTGCCAGTGCGATCATCTATGCGTATTTTGACCTTATCAATACTGGCAAAGGCCGCCCAAAGCATAGCAGTGCTACCCAAGATAAACAGAAAAACCAGGAACAACGCCTTTCTCATAACAACCCCTTTATTTCGGCATAAGGTAAAAGCTAACGTTAAACTCATACTCTCCAGCCAACATCCTCTTCTTATTTTCTGGGCTTATTCTGTAAATCACCCTCAACCTGCTCGCGTTACAATGCCTTATATCAGAAATATAAACCACCTGCCTCATCATATAGACAGGCGTCCAGCCCTTATACTGCCTCCATTCACCATCGCATAAAACCATTACCTTTGCCTCAAGCCTAACATCAGAATTCACTTTTCTCTTAGCACCCTCAGGTGATACCACATTCAACTTACCATAAATCATAAAATCCTTGCCCAGATTATTGGATACAGCGATCTCCACTGGGGATGAAATAAGCCCTCCATCCTCAGAAGGCCGCATCACAAACACCGCATTATTCACATCCAGGGAAAACCTCTCCTCTATATCCGCAGACACAGCAATAGAAAAAGACTCATTCCCGTGCATATCATAGGCAACCAACCTACCAGAATAACTACCGGCCCTTGCATCAGAGGCCAGCCTTATCTCCATTACATAATCCCCTGTCTCCTTCAGGACAATCCCCCTTTTCAGAGGCGTCCATGGCAGAGAAACAACACCATCCTTTAAAAACCTCACCTCTATTGCAGGTAGCTGCCCTTCCCCTAACAACCTGATAGGTGAATCAACGACCAGCCTGAGACCCGAGGCCCTGCCCTCCAACAATCTCACAGACCTGCCAGAGGGACCAACTCCCTCTATCACAACCCGCAACCTAATCCTCTGAACAGAAATGACCCTGCCCTGTCCATCCTTCAAACGATAGACCAACTCCCCCTCATATTGTCCTGCCCCAACACCAGCGCCTGGCCTCAGCGAATAACGCAACCGCAGAGAAACACTGTGCCCGTAATCATTCGATATATATAGACGCTTCGGCATAGTCGTAACCACATCCCCGCCAGGCCAGACAACATCTCCCACCGCCAACGAAGATAGAGAAACAGTACATTGCAAGAGCCCCGACTGAAGGATATGCCCCTCAGCGTCCCTCAATGGTCCGGATAAAAACTGTTCCAGATAATAGGTCTGGTTTCCGGATACCCTGACACTTATCTCACCAACAGAATCAGCGGACACAGAGATCCCCGAAGGAGATACCACCAATCCAGCGCCACAAAGCCCTATCGTCGTCCACAAGGCCAGGACAAGCCCAGCTAATATCGTCCGTTTCAGCGCCACACTCACCTCCATTATTTTTAAAACATTTTTAATATACCATATTTTCGCCAGCCAGACAATTTTTTTTATATATCTCTCAAAGTATAACCAGAATTTCTTTAAAATCAACCTAATGGGCAAATTTTCTCAAGATTATCCCAAATTCAGCTTCAATTATGCCAGACCTAAAGCAGCCTATCTCATAACCGGCGCAATCCGAGAGAGGCGTTTTATCTCGGCATCCGTCAGATAACGCCAACTCCCCTCCTTCAACCTGCCAAGGCGTAACGGGCCAAATCCTATCCTCACCAGATCCTTCACAGGATGACCTATCTTTGCAAACATATCCCTTATCTGGTGCTTTTTGCCCTCTATCATTATTAGTCTAACAACACTCTCCTCTATAGAGACCCTCTCTATCCTCGCCCAAGCAGGCAGACTGCGATAATCATCCATATCCATCCCATTCACCACAGGATCCAGTTCTAGAGGAGTAAGCCGACCGTGCACAGTAACGAGGTACTCCTTCTCCACCGCCTTCTTTGGATGAAGCAGTTGATGAATAATTCTACTATTGTCCGTAAACAGAAGCAGCCCCCTGGTCTCCTTATCCAATCGCCCGACCGGTTTTAACCTGCGCAGCCTTTGCGGCAAAAGATCTATCACCAACCTATCGGCATGGGGGTCTGACATACTGGAGACATAGCCCCTGGGCTTGTTCAATATTACATATACCGGCGAAGGCAGGCGCAATCGCCTACCCTGAAACTCAACCACATCATCACCAGTTACCTTCAGGCCAAGATTACCATCAAACAACCTGCCATTAATACAGAAGTCCCTTGTCCTTTTTTTCAAAAGGACATCTGCCTTGCGCCGTGATATCCCCATAGCCCTGGCAACAAAGGCATTAATTCGATACCTCTCCATAGACCCTACCCTGCCTATCGATACCACCCAGCCTTACCCTGACAAGTTCACCCCTTAGATTATCCCGAGAATTGACCCCGACATCGATATAATTTCCAGAAAATCCACGCCACCGTCCATCCTCTTTTTCCTCAAATATCACCTCAACCTCTTGACCGATAAATCCCTCCACATAAATGCGCGCCAGCTTCCTCGACAACTCCGAAAGGACCTTCACACGCTCCTTTTTCAACCTATAAGGAATATGCCCCGGCATAGCTGCTGCCGCTGTATTTGGACGGCGGCTATACGGAAATATATGTACACGCATCGGTCTCACCCTCTCTAAAAACTCAATCGTCTGAACAAACTCCTCATCCGTCTCCCCAGGGAATCCAACCATAATATCCGTACTTATCGCAATATCAGGAATAACCCTGCGCAACCTTTCAACCAGATCTATATAAAACCCCTGCGTATAATCCCTGTTCATCCGCCTCAAAACACCGTCTGATCCCGACTGAAATGGAATATGAAGATGCGGACAGATATATCCATCCTTGATGGCAGAAACAATCGCATCCGTTACGAAAAACGGCTCAACCGAACTAAGCCGCACCCGCACTATCCCTGCCTCCCTCACTGCAAACTCAGCAAGGTCTGCTATGTCCTGAAAACCCCATCCAAGGCATATCCCGGTAAAAACAATCTCCTTATACCCTGCCCTGGCGAGCTCAATAATCTCAGCCTTTATCTGCCCTTTATCTCTCAACCTGGCAGGACCGCGCAGGACCGGTATATAACAATAAGAGCAGCCCATATTGCAGCCATCCTGCAGCTTGACAAAGGCCCGCGTGTGCCCGTATAGATCACTAATACCATCCGGAAGAGGCCCGCCCAGCCCCAATTTCTCTAATATCCTATACTTCTCTGACTGGGGAACAAGACGCACCACCTCCTCCAGCCTATCCTGCCTCCCAGTAATCTCAATACTGCTGGCCGCACAACCCGTCAAGACAACCTCTGTATCCCTACCTCTCTTGCGCACAAAAGCACGACACTTATCAATAGACTTGCCTTCCGCCCTCAATGTGACAGCACAGCCATTTACTATACAAAGGTCCGCAGACTCAGGAGAGCCCGCCTCCTGCCACCCCTTCATCAGCAAGGCCTCCCTTATCAACTGAGACTCATACTGATTTACCTTACACCCGAATGTCTTTATATAAAAAGTTTTCATATTATCTGGGATTATCTCGGATTATGCATTAGAATTCTTTACCTTCCATCGATTGGTTAATCAAACATCTCTTTTCTTATCCAAATATAACTCAAAAGTCAAATCTCAAATCTCAAAACTACAGCTTAAAACTTAAAACCTAAGAATGAAGAATGGAGCATGGAGAATGAAGGAAATTTTTTATTAAGGAAGAAAAATATCCCAGTAAATAAGAATCCTTCATGCTTCATTCTCCATTCTCAAAACTTGTGTTGTGGTTTTTAGTTTTGCGTTTTGAGTTTTTAGTTATTTATTGTGCTTTGCAACCTTCAATAACGCGTTTTACTTCATCCTCTACATTTGCATTAATATTGAGCAATTTATTGCCAAGCCTTTGCACCTGCCTGCACTTGCCCAGTCCCAGCTCTGCACGCATAAGATTATACACAACATCTGCCTTAAACGGTGATACCTGATACAACTGGACAAACGCATCCTCTGCCTCCTGGAACAACCCCCTATCCAGACATATTATCCCCAGATTAAACAGAGCATCCGCATACAATGGATTTATCTTCAACGAATTCAGATAACACCTCCTGGCCTCATCCAGATTCCCCTCTCGATAAAAGACATTACCAAGAGCAAACCAGGATAGATAATCACGGGGATTTTCTTTCAATGCCCTCTCCAACAGAACTCTGGCCTCCGACAACATCCCGGACTCCATAAGATCCATCGCCCTATTGTAATTTACAGAAACCACATAAGAGTTGTTATCTATCCAACAATGCCTGCCGGAGACAAATAGGGCCAGCATTATCATAACATACAAAGACACATACAAATATTCACGGGCCCTTATCCTCTCCATCATCTGCCACAATCCAAATACAAACAGATATATAGCCGGCAGTACCACCATCATCTTATATCGCGTATTAACAAAGACAAGAATCGTGGCCAGGAAACCAAGCACCAATGCAAGCCTGAATATCCCTATTTCCGGATACCTGCGCGTAAGCCATAGCGACAACAGCGCCAAGGGGAAGATAAATGCAAAACTCAGAAACGGCAATATCCTTATATCCATTGACTGCCAGTTTGCATCGTGATACTCCGTCTCATTGAAAAGAAGCAAGGACTTAAACCCAAGCATACGCAAAAACCTCAAAGGATGGTCTGCAATATACTCCATCGTCTTAGCCGTCCAGAACTGCGATGCCTCAACATTCGTCAACGCTCGTGCCTCAATCTTAGAAGCAACAATCCGCGCATCCTCTATCATACCCGACTGAGTCGGCCTGA
>JALVWL010000220.1 GCA_027034965.1 Candidatus Omnitrophota bacterium | reverse complement strand
ACAGGTTAACATCCTTTTTATCAACTAGCAATAAAAAAATGGCGGTGACTGGACTCGAACCAGTGACGCCGCGGGTATGAGCCGCGTGCTCTGACCACCTGAGCTACACCGCCATATTGTAATTTTTTATTATATCCTGTAATAAAGAAAAAGGCCAGCAATTTCTTGCTGGCCTTCGAAAAACTACTTTTATGCAAGTTACTTCCTTCTCCTCCTGACAATCAGACCAATCAGCCCAACACCAAGAAGGAGTGCGCTTGCAGGCTCTGGAACCATATCAGAATCAGCATAGGTGTTGGCCTGCTGGGTTCCTGCCCCTGTAACTATCCAACCCAGGCCTGTATTATCAGGCTTGGTATTGAAGTCCACACGGATGTCAGAGCCATCCTGCTGTGTGTTGGTATCAAAATAATCCTGCCAGATACCACCAACCACATCGAAATACGCACTACCATTGCCTGTAAGATTCACATAATCAAAGTTATTTTTCATACTGAAATTATAGCCATATTGGTCTGACAGGATATGGCCCTGTAAATCCAGTAACAACTCACCATTGGTTACGGTAGGGAATGTGGTCGTACCTGTGCGTGCACTTGGCCCCTGCACAGTGTAATCCTTAGAATAATCCCGATAAATCAAGGCCCTTCCACCGACTGAATAGGTATATCCCTGAGCAGAGATATCAATATCATCGAATCCATAATAAAACATAGTAATCTCATAAGGAGCTGTATACTTATTGAAGACCACTGTATCGCCACTCAAACCAGTTGGGTCAAAGAAACCATCATTATTGGTATCCTGGACAATATAGGCAATACGACCTATTCCAAAGCTGTCTTCCTGTCCATCCCCGTTGGGAAGCTGAGGCAGAGGAGACCCACCAGAGCCATCATATGGATTGTCGTTGATAGGCATCCACTTAAAGGTATCATCCTGAGGATCATAGACATAATCATACAATCTGCCCCAGTCATGAAGGTCATCGAAGAATATACGGGTAGGGATAGCATGGGCAGATGCCTGCCATCCTAAAAACAACGCTCCCAACATACTCACCAGAGCCAGTCTCTTTAACATATCTTACCTCCTTTTTTGATCTACATCCAAATAACTAACAGATAACAAAAAACTACTGGACAACTACTAATTATATAGCATAGAGCGTGCCAATTTAAAAAAATTTTGTCAAATTGCAATATATTGTAACTCAAAGGATTATGTTTTTTTGCAGAAGAGGCCATACCTGCACAACAGATTTGTGTGTATATTTTTTTAACACTATGGCACAGAAAAAGACATTCCTATACAATTATCCCAGATTATGCATTAGAATTCTTTATCTTCCAGCGCTTGGTTAATCAAACATCTCTTTTCTTATCTAAATAAAACTCAAATCTAAAATCTCAAATCTCAAAACCACAGCTTAAAACTATACTGCTCCCCGTTAAGAGATAGGCAGTAATTTGTTATAATAGCCTATCACAAAAGGAAGGAGGGAGCTATGAAA
>JALVWL010000219.1 GCA_027034965.1 Candidatus Omnitrophota bacterium | reverse complement strand
GCCCAGACGTTTAATCAACCAGCCAAGTAGTTCAGATTCATGATTATCCCAGGCTTGCATCAGACATTTCATATTAAATACTTACATTCATCATTAAGTGGAAACATCGTTCGTCTGTACCGGGCAGCATTCTTCATAAGTCGCAATGCCCGGCTTTGATTCATACCAGCCAACAGTTGATCCCACCACGCGCACTGCGATTAGCATAACCGGTACTTCAACCAGCACACCGACAACGGTAGCCAGTGCAGCACCGGATTCAAAACCAAACAATGCAATGGCTGTTGCTACAGATAGTTCAAAAAAATTACTCGCTCCAATTAATGCGGAAGGCCCGGCAATACAGTGGGGAGATTTAACCGCTCGATTTAAAAGATAAGCCAGCCCCGAATTAAAAAATACCTGAATGGTTATGGGAATGGCGAGCAATAGAATAATGAGTGGTTGACGAATAATTTGTTCACCCTGAAAACCAAATAATAATACCAGTGTTGCCAGTAATGCAATCAATGACCAGGGGTGAATAATCTGTAATGTCCGATCTAATCTTTTTTGGTCATTACTGGAAGAAAGCAACCAGCGACGCCACAGATTTGCGATAATTAAAGGCACAACAATATAAAGCAACACTGAGAGCAATAAGGTATCCCAGGGAACATGAATTGATGATATACCTAAAAGTAGTGCAACAATCGGTGCAAAAGCAAACACCATAATAATATCGTTCAGTGCCACCTGTGAAAGCGTAAAGTTAGGTTCACCCCGGGACAGATTGCTCCACACAAAAACCATTGCGGTGCAGGGAGCGGCAGCGAGTAATATTAACCCGGCGATATAACTGTCAATTTGTTCAGCGGGTAACCAGTCACGAAAAAAGTAACCAATAAAAACCCAGCCCAGTAACGCCATTGAAAAGGGTTTAACGCCCCAGTTTACAAACAGGGTAACTGAAATACCGCGCCAGAATTTATGTACATCTTTCAGTGCTTTTAAATCAACTTTAATTAACATAGGGATAATCATTAACCAGACCAGCACTGCAACCGGTATATTAATATGTGCTATTTGTAATTCACCGAAAAAGTGAAATAGCGTGGGAAATAAATGCCCCAGTGATACGCCAATAACGATGCAAATAAAAACCCACAGGCTAAGGTAACGTTCAAATACGCCCATCTGTGCACCGGCCGTTTTGTTTGCGCTTACTTCACATTGTGAACTCATAGTGTTGCACTCTTACGGGTTACGGGTAAACGCATTGACAATAAAGCCGCAGCGAAAATAAATAAACTGGAACAGATTAAGCAACCGATTAATCCATAGCTCTGATACATTAATCCTGAAAGCACCGTGCCAGTTAATCGCCCACCGGCATTCGCCATGTAATAAAAACCTACATTCATAGACACATTATCCTGTTCAGACATGGCAACAATAAGGTAAGAATGCACCGCTGAATTAATTGCGAAAATAAAACCGAAGGCAAATAAACCGGTGATTAAAATAATTTCAGGCTCGTATTTCAGGT
>JALVWL010000218.1 GCA_027034965.1 Candidatus Omnitrophota bacterium | reverse complement strand
ACGTTAAGTATATGCTCTGGTGTCTCTATGACCAATTCATGGGCACCTATCCCATTCATCACATCATAAAGTCCATGGGCCCGCCTGTTTATCTCCCCTTCTATCTGAAGCACCCTATTCTTTCTAGGCACCACAGTAATATGCCACCTATCAGGATTTGATGAATCCGAAAGGGTAAAGATAGACGGGTAATCAGACGGATTAGAACAAAAGGCACAAT
Source organism: Candidatus Omnitrophota bacterium (assembly GCA_027034965.1). Lineage (GTDB taxonomy): Bacteria > Omnitrophota > Gorgyraeia > S143-82 > S143-82 > S143-82. The sequence continues at coordinate 6,968 of JALVWL010000218.1, read as the reverse complement.
CTCTATCGTTTAATTCTACTTCTTCAGAAAGCACAAAGACATCTCGCGGACGCTTTGATCTCTCTGTGCTTATTATGACCCACCTGCCAACGACTGGATCTTTTCTTAGCTCTGGCATCTATCCCCCCTTTTAAACGCCCCCAAAACCGTGTGGTCTATTATAACCTATAATCACTACCAGCGTAAAGGGATAAATTTGCGGCCATTGCCCGTGTAAAACTTAGAAAAGAACTCATAATACTGAAGCCTGAGTGTCTGTATCATTACAAGCACTGCCTCCAATACAATGACAAAGACATTGCCTAGAAACAAAAGTATCCCACTCAATCCCAGCCCCTTTAGCATATCCGCCAGGACAAATACGACTATCATTAGGGCTGCGTGATTTACTGCAAAGGCAGCCAATCGCACAAATGAAACCGTATTGGCAAACATACTTATGAAGATCTCTATAGGAGTAAACAACACCTCTGATATCTCCTTATGCCTCAATTCCCTTAGTATGCCGTAAACCATAATTCCAAGCGCAGAGAAAAACATAAATAATAAAAGTGGATAGCTGTGTCTGAATATAGCCATCAAAAATACACTACAGTACAGCATCAAGGTCCCCACACCCCATTCCCCAAATACTGCCTCAAAATAGTTTTTATTTTTCACTTTATTTATTATGAAAAAGAGCATGCCAATGGAAAGGTATATAGCTCCTACAACTACCGATAATATCATAGGCCTTAATGGGGCACTTAACGGCGCAACCCATAATGGCCTGATAATATCCTCTCTGCCAAACACACTGCCAAATATCAACCCCCATATGATAGAGCTTATCCCAACCGAACTCAGGATATCTGAAAATACTTTATTCCTTTTCCTCGCCAAAACTCCCAAGAGGAATAATACCAAGCCGTGCCCTACATCTGCAAACATAAAACCATACATAATAATCGAGCCTATGGTAAAAACAAGGAGGGGATTTACCTCATTGAAGGCAGGATACCCATAGGTCTCAACAAGCCTAAAAAATGAATCCCAAATCCCAGAGACATTAAAACTAGCAGGGATATTCTCAGGTTCTATGTCTAGTTCCTCTGGACTGACCCAATCAAATTCTACAACTGAATCTAGTCTCTGATTCAGCACCTCTTCTACCTTTGCCCTATCCCTCTCTTTTACCCAGATATTTACAACCACAAAGTAGGAACTACCACTGCACATAGACATAGCATTAACAATCCGCCTTTCAAGCATAAGTAGCTTATAGAGCTTTGCCAATAATTCGAAGAAAACATCTCTCTTTTTATTCAAAACAGCTGTCAGATCAGCAATCTCTTCTCTTGCCTCCCATATAGCAAACTCGAGATTCTCAAGCAATACACTCAACGGTTCGTGCAGATCCAGACCGGATATATCCACCTCGAGAAAACCTCCTGCCTTCAAGGCAGGTGCAATCCTCTCACTATAACGAGGGATAGAGGCCAAAAATATCATTACCCTGTCCCTGGAGGCATTTGCATATTCAATCACAGCAGGCACATCTCGCAAGGCCTCGTAGAGCCCTACTAGATTCGTCCTTGGAATAGAACCTACCCAGAAGGAAAGCAGATCTTTATTCAACTCATATAGGTATTGCAGACCAGAGTGCACCAAAATAGAGAGGAACCAGGAAATCTGATTTGCATTGAATATAAACTCCTTCCTTTTTTCTATAAGCGATATTACCTCCGTAACATCCTTCTCAACCCTATCTATATCCCCCCCTATATTTTTAGATAACTCCGTAGGCTCAAGGGAAATATCCTTTACAAACTCATACCAATCACCCTCTGAGAGGAGATTGACATCTATGTCGAGTATCCTGCAGAGGGCCTCCATACGAGACTCAAGGAGGTCCAGCCTGGTTAGCTCATTCTTAAAATCAAACTTTTTGGGGACAGGTATATCCAGCAGCTCATAGGTATCCTCTATCTGTACAAGACCTGTATCCAGCAGTGCCTCGATAAATCTAGAGGCATCCTTCTCCAGCAGAAGGACGTGCCCAAGAGACAATCTCTCAGCAAAAAACATAATAAACTCCTATACCTCCATCCCAGCAACAAACAATTCTTCCTGCACTATGTACTTTTCATATAAAATGAAAGAAACCTTGTCCAAAAACATCTCCTGCGCGAATATCCAGGCGACCATACCACTCAAGGAAAAGGGTAAGACCGACTTAGACCTATGCCACAGATATTCAAGGAGAGCATCCCAAAATCTCTTTTTTATATCCTCTATATCATCGAACTTGGCGCCTAGATTCAGCCCAGGGACATAAGGGAAAAAACCTTCTAGTCTAGTCTTGAAATCGTCTAGCGAATCTGTTGAAAACAGATCCATAAACCTCTGGGTAGGAATACCTGGTAATGGAAGCACCAGGTAATAGTATATCTCCTCCTTGGATAACTTATAGATGAAATGTAATCTAACGGCCCAGAGAATATTGTGCACTACCAAGACATACCTGAACACATCCAGCAAATCCCTATCCTTATCCGACTTTATTTTCTCGAGGAGGGCATGGTAATACTCGTCCTCCAGTATGGTATCTAGAAAAAATAAGTCTCCTTTATCTTTGTAATGTCTATAGGCATGCATAAGGAACGGAAATATCCTGGTCCCATTAAATGCAAGCAAAAGGTCCTTATCTACAATACTCTCCCTGTCTATAAGAAAGGCATACCTCTTGAACAGAGGGGTAGTGTGGTAGACATAGTTTGCTACATCCCTGTCGTGTTTAGAAAAGTGTAAGGCCAGTAGGATCTTGAGATTATAGATATCGTACTTATAGAGGAAAAACTCGAATAATTCCTTTTCTGGGCCAGCCACATAAAACATAAAATTTATAAGTCTGGAAATAAAATTCTCGCGGAGCTGACGCTCTATCTCTTTAGGCTCAAGGACATCCGATCTGACAAGTCCTTTCGAGGCAAGATAAGATACCGCTTGACTAAGGTCTGCTGCATCCGTTATTCTCTGAATATCATCAAAATTGAGAAAACTATCTCTAAGCGCACCTAATTTCCCATATAGAGCAGAATAGTGTCTCACGCCAAATCCTCTAATAATTTTAGGATATGTTCTACAAATTCTTTAGCTATAGAAGATTTATGCTCCTGATAGTAATTTTTTATAGAGGTCTCTTTTTCCAATGCCTCTGAGAGTATCCTCTCCTCATACAGCTTCAATTGATTGTGAAGGGCCTGTCTGTCGTGCTCCACGTCCTCCAGAAATCTTTTTCGCCCTTCTTCAAAGATTCGCTTGGCCTCTATCTGGCCATGTTTTTTTATCTCATCTGCCTCTACCTGGGCCCGCGTCAATCTCAGCTGGGCGTCCTTCTCCAGACTCAACAACTCCCTTACCTTCTCCTCTATCATCCTTGTCTCCCTTCCCAAAAATATCCCTAAATAATAGCAGATCTGCGTCCCTGACTATACCCAATACATCACCTACAAAGACATATCGTCCCCTACCAGAGACAACCTCGTCCCCAATCTTGACCACATAATTATTCCCACCACTAGCAAACTCAACCAAACCATTTGTATCAGATATCCCATAATCTTCAAGCTCTACGTCATCAGGCACCTCTATTACCCGCACCAAATCAGCGGTCAGAAATCTAACTAGTTTATCACGGACAGACGGATTAGAAAATTCCCTTTTCTCCATCTCATATTCGTCATTATGATAAACAAATCTTATTTTGTCCAGGGAGTCGATAAACCTAACCGCATAGTCTCTTTTTACAACTCTATGCGAGGACATATACCTAAATAGAGAATTCTTGTCTAAAATAATATACTTCGCATCCAGATAGAGAAGCAAAAGCACGATAAATGTAAGTGCGGATAAAAAGAAAAACCGCTTCATATCCTGCGCCTCAACCATACAAATATAATGCCCAGAGCCAGCACCAACAAAGGAAGTCCGGCTATAGACCAAAGAGAGACAATCCTCAACTCCCTGGCCGGCATATTCAACCTCAATGTCTTTATGGGTACAGGGGCAATCCCTATCTTCTCCTCCTTATTGACCACCCAGGCAAATAGAGATACCCAGAAAGAACGATTATTTAAATTATCTATCGCAACATTTGTTGCAAAATCAGAATCACCAACCACTACAATCCTGCTCTTCGATACATTGCCGCAGGCCGCAAGCGGTATCCTGCCCTTCTCATCAACATCCTTATCATAGGAATATCTAGTCGATCGCCACTCTTTTTCGGCCCAGGCCGAGGAAGAGGTAAATAGTATTGGTTCAAGATCATATCCCTTATCAGCTTCTGTTAGTTTCTGGAGCCTCACCGAACAGGCCTGAGTAAAGAGGAGGGCACTGCCTATCAAGGGTTTGGTTATCTGATGCAAGCCATAATAATTCACAAACAATACCACCGGGGACATAACATTCAGTTCAGGGTCAACCACAACATCATCACCTATCCTGACCTTAAGGTGTTCAGATGCCCAGTCCCTTATATCCTCACTCATCCCAGGGTCAGCCAGTATAACCACACCCCAGCCGGCCTCAAGTAGTTTAGTCATCCTCTCCAGCTCCTCATCCAGAAAACTCAGCTTTGGAGAGGACAACACCAGCACTCCCTCTTTTTCCGAATCCAGGGGAATCTGTAATACAGTAGATTCAGAGACCTCATAGCCATCCTGTTTGAGGAGGCCAACCGCCTCAGAAAGGCCCTTACCCGGTGCCATAGAATTGATGCTCAATTCCTTATGCCCTTTTACAAAGACAATCCTAGGGGCTTGTGTCTGGGTCAGCGAGATTATCGCAGAGGTAATAGCCTCCTCGCCATTAAATCCCGAAGGCACAGGAGGCTGGCCCTTCATAACAGGCGAATAATCCATCTCGATAAGCTTATTTTCATCTATAACCTTATGCCGCCCCTTGCTCTCGACGATTATGAGATTTGTCGGATTCACGCTATATTTAAGGGCAAGCTCCTTTACCCTGGACACATCCCGCTCAGGGTCAACAAATTCAATGTGCACATAACTAGATGCCTCCCTATAACCCTGGAGAAGGGTCTTTAACCAATCCCTTACCCTGAGGGCGGGAGAAAAACATACATAGATATAGACGTCTTCCTTTAACTCCTTAAGGATATTTTTTGTCCTCTCAGAAACCCTATAGATATCCTGGCCGGAAAAGTCCCATTGTCTGTTGTGGCGATAGACCAGTATATTTATGCCCACCAGACTAACCGCCAGCATAACTATAGAACCTAGTAGGACAAAACGAGCTAAGAAAGCTTTCATAAGCGCTGCCTCCTATGCGCCAGGGAAATAGTCGATACAAATAAAAACAAGACAGCAAATGAAATAAAGTAAACAACCGAAGCCAAATTAAGCACACCCGAAGAAAACGGATCAAACTGCTCAATCAAACTAATATATCCCAATACCTTCGAGACCATCCCAATAGAAAACCTCTGAAATATCCCTATAGTAAACAAAACCGTCATAAACACAAAACTCAAAAAACCACTCACAACCTGATTAGCGGTTAGAGTAGAACAAAATATACCCAGTGCACTCATCGCAGCATTCAGGAGTAAAACCCCCAAAAATGCCACCCAGACAGCAGGCCAGTAAAGTTCCATCTTCCCCACTAACATAAATGGGTAGGCCAAAGTAGATACCCAAAACGCCGCCAATACAAGAGTTACAGCCAAAAACTTCCCCATAATAAACTCAGACTCCCTTAATGGAGTGGTAAATAATAATTCTACAGAACCTGTGCGAATCTCCTCACTCACAGAGCGCATAGTAAGGAGCGGAACCAGAACCAAAAGAGATAGCCAGAAAAATATCGTACCACCGAAAAATACCTCCACAGGGTATATCTGTACTGCCCCTGAAGGAGAATTGAGCACATTTAACACACTTACAAAGGCCCAGGAATTAAAGAAGAGAAAGACCGCCCACAGGACATACATAATAGGGCTGTATAGAAAGACCTCCAGCTCCTTCAGAAACACAGCCCAGATTCGCTTCAACATAACCCTGCCTCCTCAAGAAGTAAGTGAAACAAACAAATCTTCCAGATCAGACCTCTCCCACTCCATCCTCCGGATAGCCCCGCCACAGGAAACTATCCTCCGAAATATCTCTTCCCTTATATCCTCCTGCACAGAAAAGCTCAGCCGTACCCATCCATCTTGTATAGGTTCAACCGTATAAGGCAAAAAACCCTCAAGACAAGACAGATCCCCTATCTTTGCCTCAACAATAAACTTTCGCTCTTTATACGATGAAAGGAGGTCTTCTTTCTTGCCCTGAGCACGCACCTGTCCCCTATCTATTATCACCACATCATCACACAGCGCCTCTACCTCCTGCAATATATGAGAAGAAAATATCACCACTGCATCCCTTGAAACCGCCTTTAGACTCTCTCTAAACCTGATTATCTGATTCGGATCAAGACCAATCGTTGGCTCATCCAATATTATTACCTTTGGAGAGCCAAGCAAGGCATCTGCAAACCCCAATCTTTGACGATAGCCCTTGGAGAGTCCTGAGACGAGTTTATTTTCAACATCCTTTATAAATGCCAGGTCCATCACCCTATCCAATTCCCTTTTCAATGCCCTGAATGGCACACCTTTTAGATAGGCCCTAAACTCTAGATATTCTCTTACCTTTAATTCTGGATAGAAAGATAAGACCTCTGGCATATATCCTATAAGGGCCTTTGCCCTGGAGGGCTCATTCAGGAGATTAACATCCTCTATAAAGACATTTCCCCTATCAGGCGATATGTATCCAGAAATAATCCGTATTGCGGTAGTCTTACCCGCACCATTAGGCCCTAACAGACCCAATATCGCTCCCCGCTCAGCAGAAAAACTCACCCCATTAAGGGCCTTAACACCGCCAGGATAGACCTTTACCAGATCCTCTACCTTT
>JALVWL010000217.1 GCA_027034965.1 Candidatus Omnitrophota bacterium | reverse complement strand
GTCATAGGGTATGATTTTATACACTTTTACTAAATTGTCAAGAATTATTTTTAATTAAGAATTATTTTTAATTAATATCGACGCAAATCTTATAAAATTTACACGAAATCAAATCTCGTGAAGGACTCAATAAAAGCCAAACTTACGCTGGAGTTATATTGTAGTTTCAGTACCTTTTTCTCAAGAACGGGGCCAAAATTAACACAAATAAATAAAGGTACAAAGGCGGAGGTTCAGGAACAGAGGGAAGGCCATCGGCCCTCAGCTCGCCAATAAAGAACCTATCATTGCCCTCAAATACAATCTTCTTTCCATACAACCCCTTAGGAGTAAAGTAGCCAGAAGGTACTCCTTCTATAGGATAAAACTCTCCATTATAATATATAAAATAAACACGCGCAGGGGCTGTCTGGAAATAGGCAACACCCAATACAAAGTCACCATATATATCTTCAAAATAGAGTCTAGCCGGCCGTCTTGAATCAAGTGGAAAATCGTTTATTGATTTATAGTCAAGGGACTGTGTGTTTATGTCAAAGACAAAACCTCCCAGCCAACTATATCTGCTCGCCAACCACCCAACTACCTTCGAACCATAGGCACCCCCTACAGAGACGCCGTATCTATCATTAAGTATCGTAAACTCCTCTATATGGTCGAGGTCACGCTTGTCGCAATTAACTCCAATACAGGGACAATTATCACAACTGGCGACCACCAGTTTATAAACATATCGCCCTGATTCTTGCCACTGTGCAGTACCTACATATACATTGTTATCCACATCCATTGCATCCACAAGAAGCCCTTGAAAGAAAGATCGTCCAGGCTCATAGTTACGGAAACGCTTATATGTCTCATCCTCAAGGTCATAGGCAAGCCCCACATTCGAATTAAATATCGTCCCCATAACCTTATTTCCTTCTATTCCAGAGGCTATGAACGAATAATATGTGCCAGGATAGGTTACAGGTAGATATTCGACCGAACCAGTTTCGACGTCCATAACAAAACCCCGTGTCCTGGTCCTGGTACTGTGCGTCAAATTATCTATATAATCTTCGTATATGTTGCCTGCTACCTTATCGCCACTTATTCCGGCTATATGATTGCTCTCCCAGCGAGAAGGCAGGTCCGGATAATCATAATATGTGATATTCTCCAGGCTAAAGGATAAAGCAAAGGCAGGCATAGAAAAGATAAAGGACAAAAGAATGAGAGTAAATAGCCTTTTCATAATAACTCCTCTCTTATGCTCGCCCTAAAATTATATATAATTCCAAAAAGACTAAAGATTTCGCATATTCAATATCAGTATTGTATTGCCTTTCACTGGCAGGTAAGAAGATAGGTCAACAACAGAGGTGCGCGTTTCTATCAGCCTTTTATCCTGATTCAAAGGAATAAAATCGGACAAAGGCTTGATAGGAAAGTCCAGCTTTTTCGTCTTATAGTGCATCGGGATAATGAGTTTATTCTCTAACTTATTTATAAATTCCGTTGCCTCAGAAGGGGAAAGGGTGTATGTGCCGCCGATAG
>JALVWL010000216.1 GCA_027034965.1 Candidatus Omnitrophota bacterium | reverse complement strand
ATGGAGAATGAAGGAAAAAACCACCATTTCGCATTATTTCTTTAAATCAAAAAACCCACTGCCTTCATTCTTCCTTCTCCGTTCTCCCTTCTTAATAATCAAGAATGAAGAATGGAGCATGGAGAATGGAGGAAATTTTTATTAAGAAAGAGGAATATCCCAGTAAATAAAAATCCTCCATGCTTCATTCTCCCTCCTCCATCCTCAAAACTTGAGTTGTGGTTTTTAGTTTTGCGTTTTTAGTTTTTAGTTAACATTATTGCTTTGGGTTTATTTGCGCTTTAATTCCTCGATTTTTCTGTGGAGTAAAAACTTCTGTTGAGGAGAGAGCTGGGAAAGAAACACCCCTACCTGATATAGACCATCACCTATACGGCGCTTCCACACTGTCTTTGCATCGACAAACAGCCTTTCTCCATCTGAGAATATAATCTCCAGGTCGTATAAACTGCCTTCCTCTATCTCCACATTGGCAAAAAACATCATCCCTACTATACATATATTCCTGGCCGTTATCCTGTGTCCTCTGCCAGAGGTATCATAAAGCACAACCCGAATCGAATCCGTATCATCTAAATCCACCCTCTCCCAGTATCTCCTATTTCTAAAACTAATGCTCTTGTCTTGCTTTACAATAATACTGGTATCTCCTCCCTTCTCCTTGGCCTGGAAAAGGGCATCATCAGCTGCCCTAAAGAATTCCCTCACATTTGCATAGTCAGGGGAATACTCTACAATACCAGCACTGAAGCTAAAGGAATTATCTATACCTTCTATCCTGAAGATCTCGCTGTGTTCGCGCAACTTATTCTTTACATTATCCAGCCTCTCCTGGGCCAGTTCACCCGAGCAACCCGGAAAGATAACCAAAAATTCATCGCCCCCATATCTGGTGACGATATCGGTCGGTTGAAGGTTTCTCAGGAGGAATTTTCCAAACAAGCGCAACAACATATCTCCCTGCACATTTCCCAACCGTTCATTTACCTTTTTGAAATTATCCAGGTCGATAATGGCGATTGTCAGAGGTCTTTTATGCTCCCTGACCTTTTCTATTTCATTCTCCAGGACATCCAAGGCATAAAAGGTATTTCTCAACAGATCATCTTCATAACACCTAGAAAGATTCACAATGCGTTTGTTCTTAAGGAATAGATAAAACAAGATGCCTATGGACATAAAAAACAATATCTTTAATGGAAGGGTGCCTAATGCCCATTCCCTGAATGGAGAGTCTACCAAAAAGAACGCCTCGAAAAATACATATACCGAGACAACACTGGCCCAGAAGAGAGCAGGCCTGCCTCCCCACCATAGACCAACAAATATAATCGGCAGGCTATAAAAATAATCCATGCCCAGACCATAAGGACCTGCGGATATAGAAAACAAAAACAATACCAAGTATATAGTCGCAATAAAAAGGGCCTGCTTTGTATTCATATTTCCAACACCTCGATAAGTTTGGTTCTGTTTTTATGTCCTCTGACTATTTTAATACATCTTCTGGGAACATCCAAATACTCGCTCAACACATCCATCAACTGAAGATTGGCCTTATCATCGACGGGCGGCGAGGTCAGATATACCTGCAGAAGGCCATTGTCCTCCTTAACACTGATTCTCTTTGCCCTCGGGATAACCTTAACCTCAATATATCTATTCATATTAATCCGGATTATGCATTACGATTTCTTTACCTTCCATCGCTTGGTTAATCAAACCTCTCTTTTCTTATCTTATTAATAATCAAGCATGAAGAATGGAGCATGGAGAATGAAGGATAAAACCAGCATTTCGCATTATTTCTTTAAATCAAAAAATCCACTGCCTCCATTCTCCCTTCTCCGTTCTCCCTTCTTAACGATAAAGCATGAAGGATGGAGCATGGAGAATGAAGGAAATTTTTCATTAAGAAGAGAACATACCCTAGTAAATAAAAACCCTTCATGCTTCCTTCTCCCTCCTTCATCCTCAAAACTTGCGTTGTGGTTTTTAGTTTTGAGTTTTTAGTTTTTAGTTATTTTCATTTGTCCTATAATTCCTTTCATTATATTTTAATCCCCTATTGCATAATTTGGGATTAAGTCCTTCATTGGCTCATTGCCTGTGTCAGGGTAAACAATGGCAGGAACATAGAGATCACTATAAACCCAACAATGAGCCCCATAGAGACTATCAAAAATGGCTCCAGGATAGAAGTAAACGATGAGACCATTAGGTCTATCTCTTCGTCGTATATCTCGGCTATCTTCGACAGCATATCCGGTAGAGAACCGGTCTCTTCCCCTATGCTTATCATCTCGACAACCAGGGGCGGAAATATAAAGGGTTGGGCCTTTAGATAAGAACTTAGGTCTTCTCCTTCTGAGACGACAAAAATAAGTCTCTGAATGATAGACTTAAAGACATCATTGTTAACCGTGCCTTTAACGACCTCTAAGGCATCTATGACCGGAACCCCGCTTAACAGCAGCGTCCCCAGTGTCTGGGAAAAACGACTTATATAGAATCTTTTTAATAGACCCCCAATCAAAGGAATCTTTAATTTAAGCATATCGACTTTATACCTAACCCTTGGGAAACGCAGCAAGATCTTATAGACTACCCACAGACAAAATACGAACAACAAACCTATCCACCACTTACTCCTCAAAAAATCAGATACACTGAGCAGGATTTTCGTCGGTAAAGGAAGGGCCTGGTCATATTCTTTAAACATCTTCATAAATGTAGGAACTACGATTGTCATTATTATAAAGACTATCAAAAAGGCAACAAGTAGGATAAAGGCAGGATAAATCAGGGCAGAGAAGACCTTTTTGTTTGTCCTCTCTTGTTTCTCCAGAAACACAGCTAATCTATGGAAGATCTCATCAAGGATACCCCCAATCTCAGCTACCTTTATCATATTCACATAATAATTAGGGAATATCCTGGGATAACGCTGCATCACATCTGAGAGTTTCTCACCTTGTTCTACCTGGAGTGCAATCGAGCGTACTATCGAAGAAAAATACGGCTCAGACATTTGATTGGCCAGGGTATGCAATGCCCGTACAAGGGGTAGACCCGCCCTTAACATTATGGACAATTGACGCGTAAAGTAAACAAGCTGCCCAGAAGACACCCTTCCAGACAGCTTGGTTAGAAATTTCAACATCTCTGACGTATTATTACTTTACCTCATCGCCTACTTTTATTGGCTGGTCAGAATAAAATCTAATTATATCCGCTGCGCACACATCATCTTTAAGCATCTTCACCTTTACCCTGGCTATCTTACTTCCACCCCTCAGGACATCAAACTCCATCCCCTCTACAACGCCGTCATTCTTTCCTAGATCTATGACCACAAAATTGTGAGCCTCATTTACGTTTAGAATCTTGCCTTCTTTTATCTCAGAGGTAGCTGAAACAGGTGCCTCAGAAGTGGTCCTGGTTTGCTCCTCACCAACTATTATCGGCGGCAGACTAACCACTTTACTCTTAGAAAGGTTTTTAGATGCATCTACCTGGATCTTGCCCATCTTGTCTGTAAGGGTCAAAATCTTGTCTATACTGTCTCTCACCACTGTGTTCATATCCTCGATATGACGCTTTAGTATATCCCGTTCCTCTTCTTTCTTTGCAAGCTCTTTCTCAAGATAGGTCTCGCTCTTGGTCAGTTTTACAACCTTATTCTTGATAAGGTCGTTCTCTTTCTGTATCTTCTCGAGGAGCTGGCTCATCGCCCGTCTATCCTCTTTTTCCCGTACGTAGTCCCTGGTCAGTATATTTATCATCCTTTTGCTATATTCAAGCTGACGTAATAGCTCCATATTTTCAGACTGCAACTGAGAATACTTTAGCTCTAATTCCAGTTTTTTCTGGATAGCCTCTTTTCTGGCTACCTCTTTTTCCCTCAATTCACTCTCTAATTTCTCAACCTTTGCCTCGAGTTCTGCCTTGCGCTTCACCACATCCGCCCAGAAATCATCAGACATTCCTTCTTGACTCTTTGCCCTATTGCTGGCCAACTTTGCCTTCTCCAGCTGGGCCTTTAGATCCCCTATTTCTTCTCTCTTCGCATCCAATTTTTCCTCAAGGTCGTTTATCTTTTCTTTCAGAGAGACCTTTTCTTTTAAAACTGCATTATACTTTTCCTCCCATTTGCCCTTTTCGAGTTTCATGGAAGATATCTGACTCTTATATGTGGAAATATCTTTTTTCAACCTGGAAATCTCATCATTAAGGCGGGAGATCTTCTGCTGTAGGGCCTGTTTTTCGCCAGCCAATCTTTTCGTGGTCTCATCGTAGCGTTGTTTCCAGGACGCTATGCTTCTTCTGGCATTATTGTAGTCCAGATAAAACTTTGCAGCTACTCCACCAAAGACAACGGCTAACAAAACAGCTACACTGGCAAACAGGGCTTCTCTATTCATCCTATCCCCCTTTTTAAACCCTCTCCATTTTAGTCAATAGTAACGGAAAAGTAATCCAAAGAGATATCAGCCACCTGCGGCATTTATTATAACAAAAACCCTACAATTGGGCAAAGACATTTCGCATAACAAGACTGGCCGCACCCAATGCCACTGCATCCTCACCCAACCTGGAAGGCAATACCCTCACCGAAGATGCCATTTCATGAAAGGCCCAGCGATCTATAGTCTCTTTTACCACATCTATCAGATCACTGCCGAGTTTTTCTATGCCACCACCTATAACAAGGACTTGTGGATTCAACAAGTTCACCAAAAATGCAGCCTTAAGACCAAGGCATTTTGCCTTCTCTCTTACAACACTTCTGACCAAAGAATCCGACCGCCGCACTGCCTCAACCACCATATCAAAATTTAGTTTGGAAATATCTCCCTGCGTCATCTCCATAAGGACAGACATATCCTCGCGTTTCTGATTGAGTCTTTTACGCAACTCGGATATTATGCCCAAATCAGAGTCAGTTCTGGTCAAAAAACACAATTCCCCATTTTCAGGGATTGATTCCTCAGGATTATACAGGGTAAGCTCACCTGCACCTCCAGTAGCCCCTCGATATAAATCACCTCCGAGAATCATTCCACATCCAACGCCAGAAAACATATATACCAGATTATCGATGAAAGAATCCATATAAAACCAGTACTCTCCAAATGCCGAGACTGTTGCATCGTTTTCTACCAAGACCGGCAGGTTAAACTCCCTCTCTATATAATCCTTCAAGGGGACATATATAGAGATGTATTCGTATCTATCTTCGCTTATCTTTTCTGGCCATTTTATCGCGCCACTCTGACGGTCTACAATACCACCTATGCCTATCCCTATACCCTTTATCTTGCCTTTGTCTCCTTTGAAGTTATCTATTACCTCTTTTATTATCTCTTTTATCGTCGGAACAATATTCCTTATGTCCATCTTCTCAGGGGTCTTTTTTACCTGAGACAATATCTGTCCATCTATATTGGTAATAACACCGACCAAATTATGCAAATTAACCCCTATCCCGACGACATAACTGGCATCCGGATTCAGGTCCAGAAGCACTGGTCTTCGTCCACCCTGAGAGATGTCCAGTTCCTTTTCTACGATAAAGTCATTTTCGAGGAAGTGGTTCACATAATTGGTTACAGTTACTACATTCAGGCCCACTAGGTTTGAAATCTCTGCCTTGGTAAGCGGCCCTCCCTTGCGCAACGCCTCAAGGATGGCAACGTTACGACGAGCCCTCTCATTAAACCGTGTGACTTCCTTTAATGACTCCATACTTTACCTCTTTCTGATTCCCAAACATCCCCCACTATATATATTCCGAACATTGACCTTAACTTGCAAATTAAAAATGCTTAAAAACTTTTAATCTTATTATATTAAAATTTTCTCTCGTACACAAGCCTAAAAATGTGTTGAGTATCTAAGGAAGACATATACCAGTCGTTTTCATCGCCATAATTTGCATATTCACCGTATAAGAACCTTATATAGTTATCCTTCCCAGGCGACCATTGCACGCCCAAAAAGAAATTATTATGCCCTTTGTAATCCAGCCTGCGCTCTTTATTATATACGTATAAATCATATAACCGCGTATATACATATGAAAACCATAACTCAACTCCCTTGAGAGGACGAAATATAATATCTGCACCTATATGATTGATGGTATCGTCTATGCCTGTTGCAAACTTATTGTTATTCTTCGCAAAAGAGCCCCTTATCTCTAGCCATTCAAATGGGGTGTAGAAAAGGTGGGTTCTAAAAATACTGTAGTAGTCATAGGGCGGTAAACCGAAGATTGTCTGGTCGTAGAGAAATGGTACCATAGAGTCCCACAACACACCATCTTGAGAGACATCAGTAACATAGGTGTCATAAAAGAGAAGCCGTGGGAAATTCATAGGGTCATTTGTGTATTCAAGGGAGGCATCAAGGCTTGCCGGATATCCTTTAAAATCATATTTTGCTCCTATAGAAAAATGCCCAATAGATGGATCCTTATTGGCCTCTATTGCATTATTCTGTATATATGAGGCATCCCCGCTATAGTAATCGCTGAGGGCATAGACATTGTCTGCGTATATCAAGGGATCTTTCCCAGCGGTTGTATCAGGCAGAAACTTATACCACAGTAATCCTTTTGTCTCCAGATTATCAAACACCTTTTTCCCTAATTCTAGTCTGGCAAGGGTCTCTATTGGTTCTCCTGCATCGCTGTGGATATTCCTAACAAAGGCATCCGTATAGAGCCCAATAATCTCTCCTCTATAATAGGCGAGAAAAGAAAACCTGCCTCTATCCATCCCATCTCCATAGGCCAAATAATAATCCTCATCATCCAGATCAGGTGTATCAAAATAAAGGTGCTTTGTGCGCTCTAGTTCTACTCGGGTATATCTGTAGTTTGAGAGCGCTGGATAGAAGCTATCGTCCATATAGGCTGCCAATAGACCCATATTCGACTTCTTATCACGGGTATTGTTTTTTATGGCAAGGCTATAGGCCCAACCATCAAACTCAGTCTCATAACCGTTTGCCTCATTTACACTATGAAAACTCCTGGCTATCTCAAGGGACAGGAGAAAAGGTTCCCAGGAAAACTCTCCGTCTATACCGATGACATTGTTCCTGGCCTCGAGATCATCCTTTTCGTCAAATCCAAATTTCCCTGTATACACCAATCCTAAACGCGCATCCTTAGAGAGGAAGAACTTTGAGCGAATTGCGGCATCTGCACTATTAAGCTC
>JALVWL010000215.1 GCA_027034965.1 Candidatus Omnitrophota bacterium | reverse complement strand
ATATATGTATCACCGGATGCTTGGGAAAATCGTATTTGTCATAGATATAAAGGCCCTTGAATAACTCCTTTTCGCCCTGGAATAGGTATTTCAAGGTGGACACAAGCAGGCTCTTGCCAAACCTGCGCGGACGGGAGAGGAAGGCATAATCAGTTGTGGTTATCAATTTATAGAGATACTCTGTCTTATCTATATATAGATAATCCTCTTGCCTTATCTTGGCAAAATCCTGCACTCCTATGGGTAGTTTCTTCAGCCTCGAATTATCCATTATAATTCCCTATCTTTTATTCTTTTGCTAATTTAGTATTCTATTTCCTATCTAATAAATAAAGTTCAAAACCACGGTTTTCCAGTTCCTACAAAAATGAAGCATGAAGAATGAAGGATAGATTTTTTTTCAAAAGGAAATTTCTTTCTCTTTCTCGCTTCATTTCTCATCCCCGATCTTTAGTGTTTCAGCTTTATTTTATCCTCAAAGCACCTGAGAGACAATCAATTAATGAAGCAGGTCAGGGCTTCATAGCCTCGGACCTTATATAAAGCATTGCCCTGGCAAGGTCAAGATCTGCCTGGGTATCTATATTGATACTTTCAAAGCTATCCATTGGCACGCCTATAAAAGGAAAACCAAAGACCGGAAACGGATCCCTGGCAGTATCATAATAGGACCTGCGGGTTATATACATTGAACCATTGAAGTGATAGGCAGGCGGCAACTCTTGCCTGCGCATAGGACGAGGCCCGTCCAAATCGACATAATAGTTCAAAAATCCCCTCTCATCTGGATAAAGACACCAATAAGGGTGGGCATCGCCGGCCAAGGACACCCCACCAACAGAAACAATACCGTCAGAGGAGATTATAGTAGATATTCCCTTATCTATCAGTGCAGACCCTCGAAAAGGAGAAGTTGGTTGAAGATATAAGACATAGTCATAACGCCTGCCTCGAATCGCCTCCATCTCAAATAAGGAATGGAGAAGCACAGCCAGAGAGGATGTATGATCCCGTGCTAGCTCTTTTGGACGCATAAAAGGTATATATGCCCCGTAATCACGCGCCACCCTGGCTATTTCTTCATCCTCTGTAGAAAAACACATATCCAAATCATAAGAGCAGTGTTGTACTGCCTCTATCGTCCAGGCGATTAAAGGCTTGCCCCCGAGATCCAGGAGATTTTTACCAGGCAGCCCCTTTGATCCACCGCGGGCAGGGATAATCGCCAAAATATTATGCTGTCCCATAATACTACGCCCCTTTTTAAACCCGGATTATGCATTCCTTATAAAACTCAAATCTCAAAAGTCAAATCCACAGCTTAAATCTTAAGAATGAAGAATGGAGCATGGAGAATGAAGGAAATTTTTTATTAAGAATGAAACATATCTCAGTAAATAAGAATCCTCCATGCTTCCTTCTCCCTCCTCCTATGTTAACAGTCAATGATAACATCTACTCCTCAAAGACCTTGCTCTATTTTATGCTCCTCATGCTCCTACTAACTTAAATTCATTAAAATTTTCAAAAACCCAATCATTCTT
>JALVWL010000214.1 GCA_027034965.1 Candidatus Omnitrophota bacterium | reverse complement strand
CTCCTCGACTGCAACGAGCACCTCGTGTAAATCCTTAACCTCTCCCTTTGACAACTTCTCCATAGCGGCCTCTGCATTCAACTGCAGTTCGTTAACCTTTCCAATGCTCTCCTTCAATACATCCGCAAAGTCTATCTCGGGCTTTGCACCAGACCTGGGAGAGGCCCCTGATACACCGCCAATATTGTTTAGCCCTATCTTATCTATAGCCATAACACCCTATTCCCTCTCATCTGAGAATATCCAGTGTTCGCATCATATCCTGTTTCTGGAGGTTAAACGCCGCAACATTTGCCTCATACGAACGCGATGCAGTTATCATCTTAGTCCACTCCTCCACGAGATTTATATCCGGATAACGCACATAGCCATCGGTGTCTGCATCCGGATGCCCTGGATCATAGACAAGCCTATAACTGTCGCGCTCAACAAGGCCCACAACCCTGACCCCGGATAACCCCTTATTCGATTGCAGGACCACCTCTTGTTTCTTATACGGTCCACCCTGCTCTGTCCTGGTCGTATTCATATTCGCAAGGTTATTAGAAATCACCTCCATACGACGCTTTTCAGCCCGCATCCCACTCTCAGAGATATTCATCCCCGAAAATATCCTGCTCACATTCATAGACCATCTCCTTAATTAATCCCGGATTATGCATTAGAATTCTTCATTTCCCATCACCCTGTTAATCAAACCTCTCTTTCCTTATTAATAATCAAGCATGAAGGATGGAGCATGGAGAATGAAGGAAATTTTTATTAAGAAAGAAAAAAATCCCAGTAAATAAGAATCCTTCATGCTTCATTCTCCCTCCTTCATCCTCAAAACTTGAGTTGTGGTCTTTAGTTTTGCGTTTTGACTTTTTAGTTAAAATTATTGCATGATTTAGGTCTAATCCACCCTCTCACTTATTATCTTCGAAAACAAATCAAAACGAGTACGCAACAACTCAACCATCGTCTGATACTCCATAGAGTTCTCAGTCATCCTGACAATCTCTTCATCTAGTTCCACAGGCCTGCCAGTATCACGGACAGGGGCATCCTTCTTCCCATTGGTGGATCTGGCAGATATATGGCCAGGATGTGTACGCCTCAATTCCAACTTCATCTGCTCGCCCTTCAAAATAGAAGAGAAATCAACCCTTCTAGCCGTATAAGAAGGCACATTTGCATTGGCAATATTATTTGAAATAACCCTACTTGCCTGCCTCAGCAGGCCCATCCTATCAACCAGCTTTGATTCTATTCCCCTCACAAACGCACCCACATCCTACTCCTATGCAAAAATCATACCAACGCCCCTTGCCCAGCATAAGAAAACAGAATATGTTCCTTCTCTATTATATCACCATCGCAGAGTATCACTGCCCTTAATATACAATTCTCCAATTCCCTGACATTGCCCGGCCAGTCGTACTCCATCAGCAAGGCCATTGCAGCATCCGATATCGCCCCTATCGTCTTGCCAATGCGCTTGTTAAACCTTGTCAGAAAATGTCTCGCCAAGAGGGGGATATCGCTCCGTCTCTCACGCAAGGCCGGTATATACAGGGGCAGTACACTCAGGCGGAAGAACAGGTCCTCCCTGAATCTGCCTTCTCTAACCTCTTTTGCCAAGTCACGGTTTGTCGTGGCTATAACCCGTGTATCCACCTTAACCGTCTGCCTGCCTCCTAATCTATCTATCTCTTTCTCCTGGAGCACGCGCAACAGCTTTGCCTGCAGGTGCAGCGGCATCTCACTTATCTCATCCAGTAGTATCGTCCCTTTATCAGCCAGCTCAAACTTGCCGGGTTTACTGGAAACCGCCCCTGTAAAGGCACCCTTTTCATATCCAAAAAGCTCGCTCTCCATCAATGTCTCTGGTATTGCTGCACAATTCATCCTTATATAGGGAAAGTCTCGCCTGTTACTGATGGTATGAATAGCCTTTGCAAAGAGCTCCTTTCCCGTACCGCTCTCCCCTTGAATAAGGACAGTAACATCGCTGTTCGCCACCCGTTCTATCATACGCATCAAGGCCTTCATCTTTTCATCTTCACCTATAATCGTAAAGTCAGTCGAACTATTCTCCTGCCTTATTACCTCACGTAGTTTGCTGTTTTCCTTTCTCAGTTGTCTATCCTCCAGGGCTCGTTTGACTAACAGCTCTATTTCATCCGCTGAAAACGGTTTCATTATGTAGTCAAAGGCTCCCTTCTTCATAGCATCCACGGCCGTCTCCACAGTAGCATAGGCGGTTATCATTATAACGGGCAGGTCCTTGCCCATCTTAGAAATCCTGTCCAGCAACTCTACCCCAGACATAGAAGGCATCTTAAGGTCTGTAATGACCAGATCCACCTCTTCCTTCTCCAAAATCTTCAGGGCCTTGCTACCCCTGTCAGCGGTCTTTACCCTATATCCAGCCGCCTTTAACACCATCTTCAGGGATTGCAGCACCAGATCATCGTCATCAACTATCAAGACAACGGCAGGCATATCGACACCTTCCCTCCCCTCTCTGTATTCTCAAGCACCAAACGGCCCCTATGGGCCTCCAGGATTCGATTGCATATGGCAAGGCCCAGGCCAGTCCCGCTCGTCTTCGTGGTAAAAAACGGCTCCAGGGCCCTCTCTAAAGCGCTTTCAGAAAATCCTGGCCCTTCATCCTCAATAGTTATCCACAACTCATCTTGGGTTTTCCACAGGGTTATCCACAGTTTCCCGCCTTCCCCAGAGGCATCAATGGCGTTATCAAGCACATTGACAAGGACCCTCTCAACATATCTCCTGTCTATCATTATACACCCATCCCCTGATGAAAGGCCAGAGTCAATCTCAACATCCAGATTCTTCTCCTCCAACCTATGAGATAAAGAGGAAAGCGCTGAGGTAATCAGTTCCTTTATATCCGTCTTGGCCATCTCCAAAGAGATCTCCTGGGCAAACGAAAGGATATCGCTTATTATGATATCCAGCCTCTTTATCCCTTTATGGATATTCTCCAGCAATTCCCTCTGATATCCATCAAGGCCCTGGCGTTTGAGGACAGAGACAGAGAGTTCCATCCCAGCAAGGGGATTGCGTATCTCATGGGCAAGCATTGCCGCTACCTCTCCTATCGCTGCCAGCCTCCTGGAACGCTCTAGCTCCCTGCTCAGCTCCACTATCCTTGCCTCCAGGGCACTAAAATAGGCTACCAGTTCAGAACCTGTGCGCGAAAAGACCTCAAAGGCCTTGACGAGCTCTTCCCTGGACATCGTATCCAGCTTTTTACTGTCTACGGTCAACAAATCTGGCCTCATCTTTCACCTTTTTTGTATAATAGGCCCTCACCGCCTTCTTGCCAAAGGAGATATGGGAAAGCTGTTTCTCTATATCATCCCTGCTTTGCTTTACCCCATCGGTAATAAGCCCTTCTAACTCCAACAGCTCACCCAAGACCGCCTCTATTTTATCAAACAGGGACTCTATCACCGCCCTCTCTTTCTCTAGCAATCCATCTTTGCTCCTCTTCCACCAATCCTTTAGTTCAACTATACCATCCTCTATAGACTGGATCTCTATCATAAGGGCCTGTTTATCCTTCAGCGAAGAAAACAGAAACTCCACATCTCCTACCCTCTCCTTCTGCTGGAGGGAAATCTGATGCATCTTCAGATAGGCATCTAACTCCTTTTCCAAGGCCTGTTTTAGAGCAAGTACCTCTTTCCTCATTCCGTAACTTCCTGTAAAAGATTTTCCGCCCGATTCAATTTCTCCATAACCTGCATCTCATTCCTCTGCCACTCCGCTTCCCTTGCCCATATACTATCAGGATAGTCTGTTATTACCTTACTAAAATAGAGATTTGCCTTATCCATTAATCCCATCGATTTATAACACATCCCTATCTGAAAAACCACCCAATCAGGCAAGGGCCTCTTTGCATTCCTACAGATAGATTCTATCTTCTTATAGACCTTTATCGCCACCTCATAGGCACCCATACGATAATGCGTATCGCCTATCTTCGTCATTGCCTCAAGTATCTTATCAAAACCCTCCTCTGGATTGCGCCTTACATCCAGCACATAATATCCCTTACCCTTTTTCTTCACCCTTGCCTTATAATACCTCATTATCCTGTCCATATATTTTGCATAGAGCTTTATTGCCGAACCAAATTGTTTCTCCTCGAGAAGGGCATCGGCCTGCCTTTTCAACAATTCCGTAGAACGCCACCAATCCGTTGTCAGGGCGCGCGCGTTTGCAAAGGCATCAAAGGCCTCCTTATATCTCTGGGTCTTCATATATATCCTGCCCAATCCAATCCAGGCCAGAGACTTCGTGGTCCGGTCAAGTAAAAATCTATTATTCACAATACGCTGGTACTGGTCTATCGCCGATTGAATCTCCCCTATCTCCTCATAGGTCCGACCCAGCATATACCTGCATCTAAACCTCCAGGCGCTCAGAGGCGAATTCGTAATTGCGTCCTTAAAACTACCTATCGCCTTTGCATAGTCTCCGTCGTAAAAATAGGCCAGACTAAGCATATACATAATCTTGCCCTTATCCAGCTCCTTTGACTTGCTAAACTCGGTCATCAGCGAGACATAGGCGCCAATGGCCTCTTTATATTTCTTTCCCTTAAGCAATGCATTGGCACGCGAAACAGCCACCCTCAATCGATTAGCCTTATCACTCGACGGCAGGGCCTTCAAGAGCTCTGAATACTGAGCCACTGCAGCGTCGTATTTACGCTCTAGCTCCAGTATCCTGGCCAGCCTCCACTTCACTACAACCAGATCAGAGTAGTCGTCGAATTTCTCTATTATGTGCCTAAGCCACCTTTCGGCCTCGGAAAACCTCCCCTCTCTTGCAAGGGCAATAGCCAATAGGTATATACCATCCGGAAGGCGCTTCCAGTTATAAAATCGCTCTTTCAACCTGTACAACAATTCCACCGCATCTTTGTTATCACCCATTTCAACATAGAGTTGGGCTGCCCTGTACATCGCCTGGGCCGAGAGTTTATGATATTTAAATTTTTTTGCGAGCTCCAGATAGGTCTTAAGGGCAGATTCCCGATCCCCCTTCAATTCATATGCCTTGGCCTTTCTGAACAATAACGCCGCCAGCAGGTCCTTGGGAAGCTTATGCTCGGCATCCGAATAGGCCTTTATCGCACCATCTATTTCCTGCATCTTTATCAAGGCATCGGCATACATAAACAATACCTCTGAAAGCCGATCGCTGTGTCCATAGATATCTATAAATTTAGGTGCAAGGGAGGCCACCTCTTTAAACCTGTTCATCTCAAACAGGGCCTTTATGCGGTAATAATATGCCTTTTCTACGAATCTATCATCCCTCAACTCCTTAGTTGCCTCTGCAAAGGCCTTGATTGCCCCTTCCAGATCCCCTTCCAGATAAAGACTATAACCCACATAAAACTGCGCCTCGCTCTTGTGTTTGGAAAAGTCAAACTCTTTGAGAAATTCCTTATAATAAGAGACCGCTGATTTATACTTGCCCTGTTTAAACAGGGAATGGGACATATACAGAAGGGCCTTCTCCTTATTTAAAATCTTCGGGGAATTTTCATAAACATATCTGTAATATTCAAAGGCCTTCTGGTAGCGTCTATCATCGGGTAGATCTATCCTCTTTGAATAAAAGGTCTCGGCCATATAAAGGGCAGCATCGTCCAGGAATTTGCTGTCTGGGAAGTCTTCCTTTAATTCCTCAAAAAGGTCCTCAACCGCCGCATAATTCCCCTTCTCCAGCATCCTGTACATAATCGCGAACAGATCAGAATCCGTATAGACAGGCCCTGTCTCTTGTGTATTCTGGACCTGTCTGGATGCACCTGCCCTAAATACCCCAACTAGCATCAACAACAAAGAAACAATAGCGATACCCAGTACTATATAGGCCAGTATTAGGGTCAGATCTTTCTTCTTTCCGCTTTTCTCTGCCTTGCCAGATCCTGAAGATTCCGGTGTTTCTATGGTCTCCACTAGGACAGGCTCTGATTCGGGGACCTCTATATCTACGGTGGGATCTACCACCTCTTCCTTTGCATCTACCTTTATAGATTGCTCCTCAATAGGGACTGTTTCCTGTTCTTCCTCAGAGGCAGCCTCCTTTTCTGTTAGTGAGGACTCAGGCGGTGCTGCCTCTCCCAACAACGCGGCTCGTTCGTCCCCCATTCCCTCAGGGACTCCTTCGCCACCCGGAATTTCACCTTGCACCGCCTTATCCTCTTCCCCCTGAATTTGAGCAGTGTCTGCCTCTCGGTGCAGAGAGTCCTGCTCCTCTCCATCTTCTATCTCTGTTTCAACAGCATCAGCCTTCTCGGTATCCTCTTCTTCCGGAGGCTCTGTCTTCTCTCCCTCTGTCTCGCTGGCCTTCTCTGCCTCCTCTGAAACCTCTTGCCCTTCACCTGATTTCAAAGAGCCGTCTATCTCCGAATCCTCTTCCCCTACTTCCTCACCTTCCGCCTCCTCTTCCCTATCCTTTACTTCCTCAACTTCGCCCCTTTCGCTTTCATCCTTCTTTTCTATCTCCGATACATCTCCCTCTTCTTTCCCTTCTTTCCCTTCTTTCCCTTCCTTCGATTCGGATGCAGGGACAACTGCCTCTGCCTTATCCATCCTCTCCTCTTCTTTCTCTTCCCTTTCTCCCTCCTTTACGCCTTCTTTCCCTTTTTTCGTCTCTGCTTCAGGCCCTTCTTCGCCTTTATCCCCCTCTTTTTGTTCCTCTTTCTCCCCTTGAGATCCCTCCTCCTTCCCCTGGTCTTCCCCAGACTCAGAAGATACCGATTCCGATATATCGACCCCCATAAAATCCTTTACACTCGCGACCACCTCTGGCGTAACCTCTACCTCGTCGTCTGGTTCCAGCTCCTTGCCCAGGGCAAATCCAAGCGCACAGGCCAATTCGGTAATATCCAGATTGTGTTTCTCTGCAAGCTCTTTCAGCTTCATACCTGGCCATCTTTCCCTTCAACCTTCCCCACCTGTGAGTCCCCCTCGTCCCCATCCCGTCTGGGATACGGCATCTCCCTCTTCAATATCTGCTTTATATCCAATAGATTATGCCCCTGAGCCTTTAACTCCTTAATCCTCTTCAAGCGGACAAATACGTCTTCTGAGTAGAGCCTGTGACCTGAAGGTGTCCTGGCGGCCTCTCGAATAAGACCTAATTGAGTGTAATTATGCAGAATCTGACGGGACAACCCGCTATAGTACATAACCTCGC
>JALVWL010000213.1 GCA_027034965.1 Candidatus Omnitrophota bacterium | reverse complement strand
ATAAACCCCCTTTACCCGCATCCCCCTCAAGTGCCTGTAAAATCCCAAAAAAGAATTAAAATCGCAGAAATGCGTATCAACCACATCCGCCCCAAAATCAGAAACCACCCCAAGCAAACGCTTCACACCCTCTTTAGCGCGCCAATCACTATCCACAACAAACACATCCCCAACCTCAGCAATCGCATCACCAACGCCCTTATCCTCTATCTTCGGGAACACAAACCCAGCTCTATATCCCTTCTCCTGCGCATACCTGCCCAACTCAATCATAAAATCCTCAAAACTCCCATGCTTAGCCAGACGAGAATTAAAGATAAACAGAAATCGCTTCATTTTTGCTCCTGAATGTTATTTTATATCTCACCATTAAACCACTTTTAACTTTCAGAAATTATTATCTAAACTCGGCAATTCCTATCTCCATGATACAAAAGCCGTTGCCCCCACTTGTACAACGATAGTTTCCATAATATCTTATAGTATAGCGAAGGGATGAAACTAACTCCATATTCCTTAATTTCGCTCAATAAATTCTTTGGGATATCTTTTCGAACATTATGTTTCCGTATATTTTGCTCACTATGATGTCTATATAGATAAAGAACAGATGGAATAACAACAATCTTTCCATACTTAGCCAACCTAACCCACATATGATAATCATCGCGCGGCCAGAAAGACTGATCAAACCACTCGTTATTCTCTACAATGACAGACCTTCTTATTAGAGATGAAGAAGACGCAACAGCATTTCCGTATCTTAACTGCTCATTTACAATACCGGGCTTTATAAACCAATTACACCCCTTGGGAATACCACTCTCATCTATATCCAAAAACCATCCACCCACTACAACAACCTCTTTATCGTTCTCCATCACCCTAACCGTCTTCTCAAGCCTATGCGGTAGCCATATATCATCTTGATCCAGCCATGCGATATATTCCCCTTTAGCCTCCGCAATCGCCCTATTCCTCGCATTTGCCGAACCCTGATTTTCTTGATAAAAATATCTGATAATGCCTTCCTCAATATACGGCCTCAGCACCTCCTCCGTATCATCGGTTGAGCCGTCGTTTACGACGATAATTTCGTAATCCTTGTAAGTCTGCGCAAGAACAGACTCTATCGCATCCTTAACAAACTTCGCTCCGTTATATACTGGAATTATCACGCTTATCTTGGGCATAGCTTAGTCCTTTTTAACAATCTTAAGGATTTCATCTTTCAAACCATCTATTAAAAATCTCGCTCCTGCCGTTGATAGGTGGTCATCGTCATAATAGAATATCTCGTCATTTTTCTGAACTATACAGTTGCCAGAAGAACAAAAAACCTTATGAGGGTATAAAACATAAAAATCATACTTCTTTTTTAGCTCCTTCAAGATATTAAAAAATTCCTGATTTCTCTCAAAATATTCGTCTAACGTCGGCGGCGAGGCTTTAGTTTTATCTATAGGAATTCCGTATCTGGACAGAACTATGTATTTTGCCAAAGTGTCAGGTACATCCCATCCTATCTCTGGAATAGGAGATAGAAT
>JALVWL010000212.1 GCA_027034965.1 Candidatus Omnitrophota bacterium | reverse complement strand
TTTGAGCTTTGAGTTGTGGTTTTTAGTTTTTAGCTTTGAGTTTTTAGTTATTTTCCTATTGTGCTACAATAAGTTCTGTTATATCATAAATTCCTATTACATAATTTGGAATAATTGTTCCATCCCTTTCCGAGCAAACTACTAAACACTAGATTCGTCCGTCTCTTCTTTAAGACGCTTGATCTCCTCCATTATCTGATTGGAGATCTGCTGGGCAAGTTCCTTGTCCATTTTATTGGAGGGCTCAATATTTAATTTAGAGACAAAATCGATAGGACTGCCAATCCTGACCGTAATACGGGAAGGAGATAACCAGCTTGAGCCGATAGGCAGGGCCTCGAACGTACCATCTATATAGACTGGGACGACCGGAAGTCTGGTCTGCTGAACTATAAACCCTATACCAGGCCGACCAGGTTGCAACTCACCGTCCTTGGTACGCCGCCCTTCTGGAAATATAACAAACGGTTGTTTTGTATCAGCGAAGTACTTTGTCCATCGAAATAAGCGTTTCAGATCGCGAGGATTTGGACTGATAGGGACTGCACCCATTGACCTAATAAGCATAGAAAACACAGGATACTTAAAAAGCTCTATCTTGGCAAAGTAGCGAAGCGGTCTTATAAAGACAACCCCTATTAGAGGAGGATCGAGGTGACTTTCGTGATTGGGGGCAACAATAAAACACCCTTTTTTCGGGATATTCTCTCGTCCATATATCCTTAGCTTATACTTTAAACGATAAAAGAGATAAAACAGGAACCAGGCCAGGTGGTGATAGACAATCCTTATAGGCAAGAGAAGCCTATTCCAGAACCAATCAATGGATGTATCAGATGTTGATTTCCTCATTGGCGCATCTTCTCTTTATCTCGTAGAATATCACATTCAAGGTCTGCTCAATCGAAAGATTGGTGCTATCAACATAAAAGGCATCTGGGGCCTTTCTCAACGGTCCTACCTCTCTCTTTAAATCATTTGCATCCCTCTGGAGCATATCCTGGCGCAACTCCTGCTCATCGACCTCAACACCCCTGTCCTTCAATTCCTTGAACCTGCGCAAAAATCGCTCTTCAAAAGAGGCATCAAGATAGAACTTAAACCTAGCCTCTGGCAGGACAACCGTGGTAATATCCCTGCCTTCTATCACTGCCCTACCTGACAAGGCCATATTCCTCTGCAATTCAACCATATATTCCCTTATTCTCGGTTCTCTGGCTAGATAAAAGACATTATTCGTAACCTCAGGGAGGCGTATCTCTTCACTCACATCCTCACCATTTAATACAACACGTGGAGGTACCTGTTCGGTCAGCTCTATAGAGGAGGACCTGATGCACTCCAACACAGCCTCTACGTCGTCAAGGGCTATGCCTTTACGCATACAGGCAAGGGTGGCAGCTCTATACATAGCCCCGGTATCTATAAGGCGGAAATTCAATCGCATCGCAAGCAACTTGGCTATCGTAGACTTACCGGCCCCGGCCGGTCCATCTATGGCAACGCTATAGACACCGTCTACTTCTTGACGGGGAAGATATGATATCCCTATATCTCCTTC
>JALVWL010000211.1 GCA_027034965.1 Candidatus Omnitrophota bacterium | reverse complement strand
AAATTAAGGTGGCGGTAAAAAGTTTGTGGCCTTTAAACAGGGGGGTGAAGTATGCCAGTAGCTAAAAAGAAAACAGCTGCCAAGAAAACTACCAAAAAAGCAACTGCTAAGAAGACAACCAAGAAAACTACGGCCAAGAAGACAACCAAAAAGTCTGGGTGCAAAAAGACCACTGCGAAAAAGACAGCCGCCAAAAAGACTGTAAAAAAGACAACAAAGAAGGCCACTAAAAAGACAACAAAGAAGACTACCAAGAAGACCACAAAGAAGAAATAAATTGTCTTTTTGGCTATACAAAGAAGGCAGGGAATTTCCCTGCCTTTTTTGTTTCTGAAGGATGTTTTTTGTCGTATAATTATCACTTAAGTTGGAATATACAATAGGTGGCTTATAGTGGAGGGCTTATGCTGGATGTTCGATTTATCCGCGAGAATCTGGAGTTAGTAAGACAGAAGGTGTCTGCGAAGGGTTATGAGCTCGACTGGGACGAATTCCTGAATCTCGACCAGGAGCGTAGACAATTACAGATAAGGCTGGATGCGATCAGGAAACGCAGAAATGACTTAAGCAAGCAGATAGGCCTTTTAAAGGCCCGCGGAGAGGATTCGAGTGAGTTAAGGAAAGAGGCAGATACAATATCCCGCGAGTTAAAGGAATTAGAGGCAGGGGAAAAACAACTTGCTTTTCGAATTCAGACATTTCTATCTAGAATACCCAATTTGTTTCATAATACGGTCCCTATTGGCGGGCCCGAGAATAATAAGGTAATAAAGACATGGGGCGATATCAAGAGGTTCGATTTCAAACCGCGCACTCATTGGGAGATTGCTTCCTCTTTAGGGATAATCGATTTTCCACGCGCCGCAAAAATAAGTGGTTCTAATTTTGCCTTGTTTGTCGGCCTTGGGGCAAGGCTTGAAAGGGCGCTTTATTCTTTTATGTTGGATCTGCATACATCTAAGCATGGCTACAAAGAAGTATTTCCTCCTTTTTTGGTGAACTCTGCTTCAATGTTTGGTACAGGCCAGCTGCCGAATTTGGAAGAGGATATGTATAAGTTAAGGGACGACGATTTGTTTTTGATTCCAACTGCAGAGGTCCCTGTTACTAATATGCACAGAGATGAGATATTGAAGGAAGAAGATCTGCCTATATATTACACCGCCTATACAGCGTGCTTTCGCAGGGAGGCGGGATCTTATGGCCAGGATACTAAGGGGTTGTTGAGGGTGCATCAATTTGACAAGGTCGAACTGGTGAAGTTTGTCCTGCCAGAAACCTCTTATGATGAGCATGAGAGTCTGCTTTCAGATGCTGAAGATGTCCTTCAGGCCCTGGGCATCCCTTATAGGATTGTATTGCTTGCTTCTGGGGATTTGAGTTTTGCGGCGGCCAAGTGTTATGATATAGAGATATGGTCACCTGGTGTAGAAAAGTGGCTTGAGGTCTCGAGCTGTAGTAATTTTGAGGATTTCCAGGCACGCAGGGCCAATATTCGATTTAAGAGAAAAGGGGCAAAGAAGACAGAGTTTGTCCATACACTAAATGCCTCTGGTGTGGCCCTTGCCAGATTAGTTGCAGCGATTCTGGAGACTTACCAGACTGAGGATGGCAAGGTGATTGTACCGGATGTGTTGCGTAGCTATATGGGGGTTGAGGTAATAGGTTAGGAGGAGGCGTTATGAAAAGGGTTTTATTATTTGGGCTGGTCGTCTTTTTCTTGTTAGGCGGGGCTATATCCCTGTTGGCGGCTAATGATGCTGATTCTAAAGAAAGGCTCCACATCCTTCTATTTTATTCAAAACGTTGTGGCGCCTGTATGAAGGTAGAGAATGAGATATTGCCTCCCATATTAAAGAAATATGGCGATAGGATTGATTTGGTTCAAAAAGAGATAAACGAAAAAGGGGTTATGGAGGAGCTTACGCTTTACAATAGCCGTGCTAGCGTGCCTACAATGGTCGTTGGAGGGAAGATATTTGTTGGTTCTGATGAGATTGCAGAAAATCTTGAGAATATAATAGAGGAGTTTATTGCTGGAAAACTGGCCGTAAATTCAGTGGCTCCGCCGACGGATGATAATAAAAAAAAACAATAAGAGAAATCTTTGAGTCGCTTCCTCTATTTATGGTATTGGGCGGGGGATTGCTCGACGGGATAAATCCCTGCGCCTTTGCTGTTATCATCTTTTTCATATCTTTCCTGTCTGTTTATAACTATACCCGTAGGCAGATGGTGGTTATTGGCATAAGCTATATCTTTGCGGTTTTCCTTGCCTATTTGCTCATTGGAATGGGTTTGTTTAATGTTATTTATTCCCTGCGCTATTTTTATTTTTTAAACCGTCTATTTTATGGGGCATTGGCATTGTTGTGTTTGGCCCTGGGTGTTGTGGCCTTTATAGATTTCCTCTCCTATATTAAAGGGGGAGACAGCAAGTCCCAGATCCTGCAGCTTTCCTCTGGGATAAAGAAGAGGATTAATAAGGTGTTCGGTTTTCTGCGCAAAAAAGAAAAAGAGGGTATGCTTAGATTGTCGATTATTGCATTTATTGTAGGCATGCTGGTAAGCGTGCTGGAGTCAGCCTGTACTGGACAGATATATCTGCCAACTATTACGATAATAATGAAGGACCCATCCGCCAGGCTTAAGGCGATGCTCTATCTACTCCTCTACAATGTTATGTTTATCCTGCCCCTTATTGGTGTATTTGTACTGGGGCTTATGGGTGTGAGTTCCCAAAGGATGTCTGATTTCCTGAAACGCCACCTTGGCCTGATTAAATTGCTTATGGCCTTGATGTTCTTTGGGTTTGCTGTCTTTATCTGGTCTATGTAGAGTGAGTTCAGTATATGTATTGCAAAAAGCTGGGCTATAGATTAAAATTAAAAAGATAGGTCCGAGTATAGATAAACCCAAATTATGCAATAGGGATTTGTGATATAATGGAACTCGTTGTGGGACAATAGGAAAATAACTAAAAACTAAAAACGCAAAACTAAAAACCACAACGCAAGTTTTGAGGAAGGAGAAGGGAGAATGAAGCATGAAGGATTTTTATTTACCAGGGTATTTTTCCTTCTTAATGAAAAATTTCTTCATTCTCCATGCTCCATTCTTCATCCTTGATTATTAAGAAGGGAGAACGGAGAAGGGAGAATGGAGGCAGTGGATTTTTTGGTTTAAAGAAGCAATGCGAAATGGTGGTTTTATTCTTCATTCTCCATGCTCCATTCTTCATCCTTAAGTTTTAAGTTGTGGATTTGACTTTTGAGATTTGAGTTTTATTTGGATGAGAAAAGAAATGTTTGATTAACAATCGCTGGAAGGTAAAGAATCCTAATGCATAATCCGGGATAATCCATAATAAATAAGTATATGGGGGGGCGGTGTTTTATAAGAGGATTCTCCACAAGCCGTTAGGCAAGATACTCATCGATAAGGGCATAATCACTCCTGAACAACTAAAAAAAGTCCTGGACCTCAAAGAAAAAGAAGGTGGATTTACTGGTCAATTATTGGTCAAAATGGGGTTCGCCTCAGAGGAGGACATAATGTTTGCCCTGATGGCGCAGTATGAGATCCCCTATGTCCCTTTAGATAAGTATGAAATCAATTTTGATTTATTCGTTAATTTCCCTGTATTTGGTATGGAAAAATACCAGTTTATCCCACTTGAGATAATAGAATCTGTTGTAACTATCTCAACAGCTGATCCCTTCAATTCGGAGATAGAGGTATTTATAAAAGAAGAGGCCGGGCTTGATGCGGTCTCTTTTATTGCAACTCCTTCGGAAATAGCAAGGGTTTTGAACCTATACAAGGAAGAATATGGCCTGGCTTAAGGAAGAATTGGTAGAGATATTAATAAAGGAAGAGATAATATCCAGGGATCTCATCCCTAAGATAGTCTCTTTCTCTCGCCAAAGAAATCTAGACTTTTTTGATGCCATCGTTGAGATGAAGCTAATAGATAAGGAGATCTTAACGATGGTCTTGGCCAAGGGGTTGAGGCTGCCATTTGTAGATATTTCCAGACTGAATACATCAGGACTCCTCGATATATTGCCCCTCGATATGATGAAGAGATACAAGATCTGTCCTGTTTCTGTGGTTAGAGATGTCCTTACCCTGGCAGTAGTTGATCCCTGGAATTATATGGCAGTAGATGAGGTGCGTGCCAGGACAGAGAAACAGGTGGCAGTCTGTCTTACCTCAGAGGTTCACCTGCAGAAGTTGTTATCCTCACTGGATTCAGAGGGCAGTAGCGAGGAATTGCACGATATACTCGATGACCTGAGTGAAGAGGATATCGAGCTAGTTCCAGAAAAGGCCGAAGAACAGGTTAATGAAGAGGATATAGAAAAGAAGATGGCCCCAGCAGTTAAAGCGGTTAACAGGATTGTTGAGATGGGGGTAGGATTAAAGGCAAGCGATATTTTTATAGAGCCCTTTGAAAAACATATGCGGGTTAGGTATAGGGTTGATGGGATTCTGAGAGAGGTCGATTCTCCGCCAAGATATCTGCATGAGGCGATTATTTCCAGGATCAAGGTCCTTGGAAGGATGGATATATCTGAGCACAGACTTACCCAGGATGGGAAGTTCCGAATGAAGATAGGTGGAAGGATTATAGACTTTCGTGTCTCTATTGTTCCTTCTACGTTTGGCGAGAAGGCCTGTTTGAGGATTTTGGATAAAGGCGCGGTTATGCTGGATCTGGATAACCTTGGTTTTTTTGAGGATACCCTCGAGAAGATAAAGAGGTGTGTAAGACGGCCACATGGTATGTTTGTTGTGACGGGACCGACAGGCAGCGGAAAATCGACCACCCTCTACTCTGTATTGCGTTATATCGATTCCCCTGAAAAAAACATAATTACTGTAGAGGATCCAGTGGAGTATCAGCTCAGGGGTATTAATCAGGTACAGGTTAATCCAGATGTGGGTTTGACATTCGCCTCGGCATTAAGGTCTATTCTCAGGCAGGATCCGGATATAATACTTATAGGTGAGATACGCGATTTTGAGACAATGGACATCGCCATAAAGGCTGCTCTAACGGGTCATATGGTCTTGACCACGCTCCATACCAATACAGCTCCAGGGGCGATAGTGCGTATGAGTAATATGGGGGTAGAACCGTTTCTGATTACTGCATCGGTTGTAGGGATAATGGCCCAGAGATTGTTGCGAAAGCTCTGCGATGCCTGTAAAGAGCCTTATATTATGACAGAGGAGATGGCCGATAATATAGGTATCCCTAAAGAGTATATAGGCCAGACCTTTTATCGTCCTATTGGGTGTAAGAAGTGCCTCAATCTCGGCTATAAAGGCCGAACAAATGTTGCCGAGATTATGCTTATGACCCAGACGATTCGGAATATGATAGCAAAAGGAGCAGAAGAACCGGATATTAAAAAGGCGGCGATAGAGGAAGGTATGCGCCCGATGCGTGATGACGCCCTCAAAAAGGCGGCAATGGGTTTGACCAGTATTGAAGAGGTGTTCAGGATAACCGTTTAATATTCTTATGGCTAGAAGGAATTTGATAAAAAGAAAGGTCCTCGAGATACTCCAGGAACGCTTTGGAGAGTCAATGGCAGCCGAGGTGCGGTCCCTCTCCGAGGAGCGGGATGTCTTTGACGTAATCATAGAAAAGACCCCCGTGGATAAGGTTACTCTTATGGATATTATTTCGGATAAGCTGCAGTTGTGCTGGATAGATGTTAATAAGATAAAGATAGAGAAGATAAATGTTGATGTAGTCCCCCTTTCGGTGATGTGGGAAAAGAGGGTTATCCCCCTGGGTATGATAGGCCATAGCCTTTCCCTTATTATGGCAGATGTGCTAGATATATTGGTAAGAGATGAACTTTCCGCAATGACTGGATGTGAGATAGTTCCAGTACTGGCCTTCCCGCCGGATATAGATGCACTGCTGACAAAACTGAAGAATCCAAGCGATGATATGGATTTGGGTTCGGACGATGTAGAGGCAGTGATGGACTTTGATGAATCCGCCATGTCTTCAGTGAACCTGATCGAGGAGGGAGAGCAGGGACCAATAGTGCGGATGGTAAACCTTATGATAAAGGAAGGGTTGAATCAGCGGGCAAGCGATATCCATATAGAACCTATGGAGGATTGTATTCGCCTAAGATATAGGATAGACGGCACCCTGCAGGATATACTCACAGTCCCCAAGAATAAACAAGGGGCCGTGCTTACCAGGTTGAAGATAATGTCGGGTATGGATATCACGGAGTGGCGCATCCCTCAGGATGGTCGTTTCAGGATGAGACATAAGGGGAAACTTATAGATTTCCGGGTCTCTTCCTTACCGACGGTCTTTGGAGAAAAGTTCGTATTGAGGGTACTGGATAAGAGTAATCTGCAGGTAGGACTGGATTCGCTTGGTTTTCTGCCCCAGCCTTTAGAAGAATTTAAGAATGCGGTAAAGGCTCCCTATGGTCTAATACTGGTTACAGGTCCTACTGGAAGTGGTAAGTCTACGACTTTATACTCGGTGCTCCAGGAATTAAACAAGCCCGAGGTGCATATAATCACTGTAGAAGATCCGGTGGAATATCAGGTTGAGGGTTTGACCCAAATACAGGTCAATCACGATATAGGTCTTACATTCGCCTCGGCCCTCAGGGCAATCTTGAGGCAGAGTCCGGATATAGTATTAGTCGGTGAGATAAGGGATTCTGAGACAGCGGATATCGCGGTCAAGGCCTCTCTGACAGGCCACCTTGTCTTGAGTACCCTGCATACCAACGATGCAGCAGGGGCCATTACCAGGCTTATAGATATGGGTGTTGAGCCGTTTTTGGTTGCCTCGTCTCTTGTGCTGACATCGGCTCAGAGGTTGTGCCGCAGGATATGTGAAGACTGCAAAGAGGTAGTCGATATACCAAGAGAGGTCTTTGAAAAAGAGGGTTTTACATATCCAGAAGGGGTGGTATTCTATAAAGGCAGGGGATGTGATAAGTGTCGCAATACCGGATACAAAGGGCGGATAGCTACAATAGAGACCCTTACTATGACCGATGAGTTGAGGTTGTTGGTCTTAAAAGGGGCTACTTCAGATGAGCTAAAAGAGTATGCAATCAAGCATCACGGTATGCGAACACTTAGGGATAATACATTTGAGTTGTTCTTGGAAGGGAAGACGACTTTTGAAGAGGTCTTGAGGGTAACAGCGGAGGATTGATGATGCAGAAAGGCTTTAAAAGGGCCGGTTTTATAATACTGGGTTGCTGTTTTCTTCTATCTGTGGGTGGATGCAAATCCATATCAGATAAATTTATCAGGAAACCTAAAGATAGAAAGATAAAGACAATAATACCAGATAAGACCTTCCATGTAGATCCGCGCCTGGCATATGAGCGCCACTTTGTCTTTGTAAAGGTCTGGATGGATGAATTCAGGTCGGCAATAGATTCTAATAGTAGAAAGCGATTAAAAGAGAGCTTTGAACAGACAATGAATAATCTTATGATTCTCTATGAGTATTTTCCAGATGAGTATCAGGACAAAAAGGATAAGTTGCAGGATATAATGAACAGGTTCAAGAGGCTTTACGATGAAGTGA
Source organism: Candidatus Omnitrophota bacterium (assembly GCA_027034965.1). Taxonomy (GTDB): domain Bacteria; phylum Omnitrophota; class Gorgyraeia; order S143-82; family S143-82; genus S143-82. The sequence continues at coordinate 20,394 of JALVWL010000211.1, read as the reverse complement.
AGAAAGCAAGGGTAATTAAGAGCCCTTTGACTTCTTTGAAGAACAAAAGCGATGCCCTGCGACGGGAATTCGATCTGCTATTCTGGCCAAGCAAACAGCCAGAGGGGTTATGGGAGAAGTTGAATATCGATTAGGAGGATTTAGTGGATATAAGGGTGATTAATTCGGGTCCTGTCGAGACGAATAGTTATATAATCAGTACAGGTAGGGAATCTGAGGTTGTGGTCATTGATCCTGCCTCGCGGCTGGTCTTTGACTTTATAAGGGATAGGGGGCTTAGACCTGTAATCATTATTAATACCCACGGCCACTTTGACCATATAGCCGGCAACCGCTTTTTTGAAGGGATAGAGATTGCGGTACATAAGATGGATCTGGATATGCTGGATTCTGCTGAGAAGAATCTCTCTATAATGTTTGGGGAGCCAATTATTTCACCGTCAGCGAGTCGCATACTCTCTGATGGAGACATTATTAGGGCAGGAGATATCGAGATAGAAGTCATGCATACCCCAGGGCATACAGCGGGCAGTATTTGCCTGAGACTGGCGGATGTCCTCTTCACAGGTGACACCTTATTTGCTGGCTCTATAGGAAGGACGGATCTGCCCTGCGGGGACTACGAAAAGATAGTCGATTCTATAAGGCGATTGTTGGAATTCCCTGATGAGACCATTATCTATCCTGGTCATGGCCTCAGCAGTACAATAGGTAAAGAGCGCCGCACAAATGCATATATATGCAGTATTTAATAGATGCCTATAGTGACTATCTATCCATAGAACGAGGGTTAAGTAATAATACGATTATTGCCTATAGGAAGGATGTAGAGCTTTTCTTTTCTTTCCTTGAAAGCGAAGGGCTTTCTATAACTTCCTTCCATAGAAAGGACATCCCTGCCTTCATCTCCTATCTTAAGGGGGTCGGAAGGGGACAGCGCTCTATAAACAGGACCCTTTCATCTATCCGTGGCTTTTACTCTTTTCTAATGAGAGAGAACGAGGTGGATTCCAATCCTCTGGATGGTTTTCTGGGATTAAAACTCTGGCAACGGCTTCCAGAAGTTGTTTCGGTAGAGGATGTAGAGAAGATGGTTGATACTGCCCTTTCCAGTAAGAAAAACAAATATAGAAATGCAGCATTGATGGAGTTGATTTTCTCCTCTGGTTTGAGGGTTTCAGAGGTCTCTTCCCTGGAGTTGGGAGATATAAATTTCATAGGGAAGTTTATCAAGGTCAGGGGAAAAGGGAATAAAGAGAGGGTGGTTCCATTTGGGAGGAGGGCAGAGCTGCTCGTCAAGAAGTATATAGAAGGAGAGCGTAGTAAGTGCAGGGGTGCGGATAAGAAGAGCTTTTTGTTCCTGAATAATCGAGGCCAGCGTCTATCAAGGCAGACCATCTGGAAGGTAGTCAAACAATACCTGAGATTGATTGGGCATAAAAGCCAAGGCAAGGGTCCTCATATATTAAGGCACAGTTTTGCTACCGCGCTTATGGCAGGTGGAGCAGATTTGAGGGTTGTACAGGAGCTCCTGGGACATGCCTCTATATCGACTACGCAGATATATACACATGTAGAAAAGGATCGTCTTTCTAGGGTGCATAATAGGTACCATCCACGTGCCTGAGAAATAAATCCAGTTCTCAAATCAGTTAATTTCTTATACAATTAAACTCAGACTATGCAATTGGAGAATAACCTTAAGAATGAAGGATGGAGCATGGAGAATGAAGGAAATATATTAGTAAATAAAAATCCTTCATGCTCCATTCTTCCTTCTCCATGCTTGATCAAAATGCTGTAATTTTCACTTTTGAGTTTTATAAGATGGAAGATAAAGAATTCTAATGCATAATCCTGGTTTGGTGAATTAGAGGAACTCTTATGAGGGAATATCTTAGGTTAATCAAAAACCTGGACTTTTTCCTGTTGTGGATATCCCAGGTGGTATCACAGTTCGGGGATAAGTTGAATCAAATGGCCTTGATTGCCTGGGCATACTCTGTTATGCCTGGTTCGTCCTTTCAGATGGCAAAGCTCATATTCTTTACCATTGTTCCGGTTTTTGTCGTTGGCCCTTTTGCGGCAGCGGCAGTGGATAGATTGGACTATCGAAAGACTATGTATATGTGCGACTTTATCCGGGCCGTAACGGTTGCAAGCATCCCTCTATTGATATTGCCGGCTAGATTAATCCTACCCGTCTACTTTATGGTATTCATATCTTTTTCTATTACCAGGCTTTTTGTCCCTGCCAAGATGGCCATTGTCCCGGCTATCGTTGAGCAAGAGGAGATACTGCCTGCGAATTCTCTGCTGTCCCTTACCGGAGTAGTTGCGGCTATGTTCGGTTTTGGCCTGGGTGGGATTATGGTACAGGCCTTTGGTATTCGTTTTGGCTTTCTAGTCGATGCAGCTACCTTTCTTATATCTGCCTCTGCGATTTATCTGATAGGCACCAGATACAAGCCCAAGCAGGTCTCTATAAAGGAGGAGGCCTTTAGTATTGGAGGTGTCCTCTTGAATGGTATTAAGTATACATTCGGAGGCTCTATACTAGTAGATGTGCGCAAGGGGATTGGCTATCTTTCTGCCCATTATGAATTAAAGAGGCTGATAGGTGTTTCGTTTCTATTATGGGCGTTGTTGGGTGGGATATACGCAACCGGTATTGTCTTTATCCAAGAGATGCTCGGAAGCGCTACTGCAGACCTTGGTATGCTCGTTGTATTCTTGGGTAGCGGTATCCTTATGGGTTCGCTCTTCTGGGGTAAGGCAGGGATAAACTGGGATAGGTTTAGGATGCTCTACTCCTCTTTGATTGCCCTGTGCGCGTTATTATTTGTCTTTGCAGTCGTATTAAGGTTCGATATCCCGCACAAGTTTGGAGTAGCAGGCCTGTTATCTTTTCTCCTTGGTCTATCTGCCTCACCGATTATGATGGTCTCCCAGACTATCGTGCACGAGGTTACAGATGAGACGATGATGGGCAGGATGTTTGGTATTATAGAGATAATTGTGCACTTTGCCTTTGTGGTGGCAATGTTTGTCTCCTCTATACTGGCTGAATTCTTTTCTGAGGCAAGCATTCTGGTATTGTGGGCAGGCATCGGCATTGGAATTGGCGTGGATGGATTGCTGAGAAACCGTCTTGAGAAGGGAGGATCTGCTAATGAATAGTAAGGATTTTTTGAGGTCATTGTGTACTGAGATAGGACCTTCGGGTTATGAGATGGATGTGGCAAGGGTGTGGCGCGATTATGTGGCGCGATTCGCTGAGACCAGCGTGGATATCAATGGAAATGTTATTGCTGTGTTGAATAAATCCGCGGATGTACGGGTTATGCTTTCAGGGCATATAGATGAGATAGGATTTATGATTCGATATATAGATAAAGACGGTTTTCTCTTCTTTTCTCCAATCGGTGGAATTGATGCAAACCTTGTGCCAGGCCAGAGGGTGAGCATAAAGACGCAGAAGGGGCGGGTAAAGGGTGTTATTGGTAAGAAGCCGATACATTTAATGGAAAGGGAAGAGCTGTCTAAATGCGCTAAGATAGAAAGCTTGTTTATAGATATAGGGGCGAAAGACAAAGAAGAAGCCGAGGCAAAGGTATCGATTGGTGATGTGGCAGTACCTTATGTTGAGTTTTGGGAACTGGATAACGGCCGTATTGTTTCCAAGGCATTAGATGACCGTGCAGGCGCGTTTGTAGTTGCCAGAGCACTTGAATTGTTGGCTGGGCGAGATATAAAGGTAGGGGTATTTGCCGTTGCCAGTGTGCAGGAGGAGATAGGGCTGCGCGGTGCGCGGACGAGCGCCTATGCAATAGACCCTGCTATAGGGATAGCCGTAGATGTTACCTTCTGTACAGACCATCCAGGTGTGGATGAGAAGAAGATAGGTTCTATATCTCTTGGAAAAGGTCCTGTAATAGCCCGCGGTCCTAATATCAATCCAGTCCTGTTTGAGCGTCTCAAAAAGACCGCTGAAGACTCCTCTATCCCATATCAGATTGAGGGTATTCCCAGGGCAACGGGTACAGATGCCAATAGTATACAGATTAGCCGCTCTGGGGTGTGTACTGGTCTGGTCAGTATACCCTTGAGGTATATGCATACCCCTGTGGAGATGGTAGAGTTTAACGATATAGAAAATAGCGCGCGCCTCTTGGCAGACCTTATTGCAGGTCTGGATGGAGATGAGGATTGGAGGACCTTGGCTTGATAATAGGAACCCGCTTATGTATAGATTAAACTTACTATGCCGCCTCATCCTTTTCTGCCTTTTCATAGTGATGTATGGATGTGCGGCCTCCGAATATAACTTGGCCACAAAGAAAAGTGATATTATCTTCTATCCAGTAGAAAAGGAGCTCCAGATGGGAGATAAGGTGGCCAGGGCGTTTCTAAAGAAATTTCCCCCTGTAGAAGATCTCTTCCTTCAGGATAAAATCGATTCCATAGGGAAAAGACTAGCATCGGTCAGTGATAGGACGGATATCTCCTATAAATTTAAGGTAGTCGACTTTCCAGGTAAAAATGCAGTTTCTCTGCCAGGTGGCTATGTCTTTATAAGCAAGGAATTAGTGGATTTTTGTCGGTCAGATGATGAGATTGCCTCTGTCCTGGCCCATGAGATAGGACATATAGCAGCCAAACACAGCCTTAAACGCCTTCAGGCCAGCTATGCGGCAATGGCATTATCCCTGGGTGCGGTTGCCAGTGGTAATAGGGAACTCGAGAAAGGCGTAGGTCTTGGACTGAATTCCCTGTTTTCCGCCTACTCTCAAGAGGATGAGTTTTTGGCGGATAGATTGGGTGTTATGTATATGAAGCGGGCCGGTTTTGATCCAGAGGCTATGTTGTCAGTCTTTGAACGCCTGGATCAAGAGGAACGCTACCAATCCCCCAAGAGGCCAATTTCCTATTTCAGGACCCATCCCTACTTGACCCAGCGCATAGCCAGGATAAAGGAGATGCTCGGAAGCTCCGTATACGGTGGATTTTTGGATTATATAAATGAAATTTGAAAAGACAAGAAACTAAAACCCACAATGAAAATAACTAAAAACTAAAAACGCAAAACTAAAAACCACAACGCAAGTTTTGAGGATGGAGAAGGTAGAATGAAGCATGAAGGATCTTTATTTACTGGGGTATTTTTTCTTTCTTAATAAAAAATTTCCTTCATTCTCCATGCTCCATTCTTCATTCTTGATTGTTAAGAAGGGAGAACGGAGAAGGAAGAATGAAGGCAGTGGATTTTGATTTAAAGAAGCAATGCGAAATGGTGGTTTTATCCTTCATTCTCCATGCTCCATTCTTCATCCTTAAGATTTAAGCTGTGGTTTTGACTTTTGAGATTTGAGTTTAATTTAGATAAGAAAAGAGATGGCTGATTAACCAAGCGATGGAAGCTAAAGAATTCTAATGCATAATCCGGAATAATTCTATCCTGGTAAGTGATAACGAGAAGGAGGATATATGGGAAAGACTATAGCTGAAAAGATATTGTCCAAGCACGCTGGTCAGGATCTAAAGGCAGGTGACTTTGCAATATGTAAGGTGGATTACTGTTTTGGCCAGGATGGCACGAGTATGATTATTATAGACAGGATAAGGGAATGGGGGATAAAAGAGCTTGCCTTGGGTGATAATTTCTCTATGGTGATAGACCACAGCGCACCTTCACCTAATCAGGGGGTATCCAGGATTCACGATAAGATGCGAAAATTTGCCGAGGAGTATGGAGTAAAGTTGTTTGACATAGGGGAGGGGGTCTGCCATGCAGTTGTCCCGGAGTCTGGCAATGTCCTACCAGGAGACCTGGTATTGGGCGCAGATTCCCATACCTGTTCCTATGGTGCCCTGGGCGCATTTGCCTCGGGTGTAGGGTCTACTGATCTAGCGGTTACTTTGGCAAGTGGCAAGAACTGGTTTAAGGTCCCTGACACGATAAAGATTACAGTGAATGGCAGGCTCGCTCCAGGGGTAACTGCCAAGGACGTTATCTTGCATATCATAGGCCAGCTCACAGTCAATGGCGCGACCTATAAGGCAGTAGAATTTTATGGAGAGGTAATAGACAGCCTGGATATGGAGGGCAGGTTTACAATAGCCAATATGGGTGTTGAGATGGGCGCCAAGGCGGCTATACTGCCTTATAATGACGTTGTGGAGGAGTTTTTGAAGGGACGGGCCAGGCGTTCTTATGAGGCTGTGTTTGCGGATAAGGATGCTGTTTATTGCCAGGAGCTGGAATTTGATGCCTCGACAATAATTCCTAAGATAGCCAAACCCCATGCCGTGGATAATGTGGTGGATATAGGAGAGGTAGAAGGTATGCCTGTCGATGAGGTCTATATCGGTACCTGTACAAACGGCCGCTATTCTGATCTAAAGGCCGCGGCCGAGATACTGCGGGGCCGCAGGGTCTCTCCTAAGGTAAGGTTTGTCGTAGCGCCTGCCTCAAGAGAGGTCTTATTGCGTGCGATAAAAGATGGTATAATAACTACATTGGTGGAGGCAGGTGCAGCAGTGGTTACCCCAGGATGTGGCCCGTGTGTAGGAACGCACAATGGCGTGCCTGCAGATGGTGAGAAGGTGGTTTCCACTGCCAACAGAAACTTTAAAGGGAGGATGGGAAATCCAAATGCCTTCATTTATCTGGCCTCTCCTCTGACGGCAGCAGCCACTGCATTGGAAGGTAGGATAGCGGATCCCAGGAAATATGTCCGTTAGGATAGATGTTGGGGTAGGACGGGGGGAAAGGAGTTGCTATGACGGTAAATATTGTTGATTTGCTTTTGTTGTGTATGGAGAAAGGGGCATCTGATCTGCATCTTACGGCCAATATGCCGCCGGTACTGCGCGTGCACGGTACGCTTATGGTCGTTGAGGACTTTCCTCCTATAAAGAGAGATGAATTGCGGAGGATGATTTATGGGTGTTTGACGGACAGTCAAAAACAGAAGTTTGAGAAGGAATTAGAACTGGATTTTTCACTCCATTTTCCCAATACAGATAGGTTCAGGATAAATGTCCATATGCAGAGAGGCAGTGTCGAGGCTGCCTTTAGGCGGGTCTCTTCCAAGATACCGGATTGGGAGTCTCTGGGGCTGCCACCAGTGGTAAAGGAACTGGCGCGAAAACCGAATGGCTTGATATTGGTTACCGGGCCTACCGGTGTTGGAAAGAGTACGACCCTGGCTGCAATGGTCAATTTGATAAACGAAGAGTTTAAGAAGTTGATTATAACCGTAGAGGACCCCATAGAGTATCTCTATAAACACAAAAATAGTATTGTAAAGCAAAGGGAGGTCCATCAGGATACCCTGTCATTTGCCAGTGCATTAAGGCATGTCCTGCGTCAGGACCCGGATGTGATTGTGGTCGGTGAGATGCGCGACCTGGAGACAATATCCACTGCTATTACTGCGGCAGAGACAGGGCACCTGGTCCTGGCTACCTTGCACACAGTAGATGCGGCTCAGACTGTGGAGCGTATCATAGACGTATTCCCGCCCCATCAGCAGCAACAGATCAGACTCCAGCTAGCTGACTGTTTGCAGGCAGTTCTGTCCCAGCAATTGTTTAAGAGGAAAGACGGCACTGGTAGGGTCTTGGCGATGGAGATATTAGTCTGTACCCCGGCTATCAGAAACGTTATCCGAGAGATGCGCATAGAGCAGATACCCAACCTTATCCAGACAGGCGCTCAATATGGTATGCAGACAATGGACAAGTCTATCCAACAGTTATACGCTAGGGGATTGATAGATTATGAAGATGCCGTAACCTATATGAAGAATCCCACGCTGTTAGATCAGGTTAAACCAGGAGGAAATAGCGATGAAGATAAAAGGAAAGGCGTACGTTTTTGGTGATAATATAAACACGGATTTTATCATCTCAGGACGGTATAAATTCTCTATTACCGACCTAAATGAACTGGCAAAGCATATTATGGAGGATATTTCCCCAGGCTTTTATGATACCCTGGATCATGGTAATTCCATTATCGTAGCCGGTGAAAACTTTGGAATGGGGTCTTCCAGAGAACAAGCACCGTTGGCGATAAAGTATGCGGGTATAAATGCAGTTGTGGCAAAGTCCTTTGCGAGGATATTCTTCAGAAACTCATTCAATGTAGGCCTGCCTCTGGTAGAAGTGGATACCAGTGACATAGAGCAGGGCGATGAACTGGAGATAGACCTGGACAAGGGTGTGCTGGTAAATATATCCAAGGAAATAGAGAAACGCATATCACCCCTTCCAAAGGTTATGCAAAATATCCTCCAGGAAGGCGGAATGATAGATTACTTTGCCAAGCATAAGGATATTGTGCTTTAGGCTACAGAAAGAATGAACTATAACAGATAGGAGATAAAGGGAATAGCTAGTTAGGTGTAGGATTAGAAATTGTGAGATTCTGATACAAGTTTACTTATAAGGGAGGAATAGATGAGGCTGAAGAGGACGCATATATCAGAAGAACTCGCTAACGTAGAGATCGGTTCAGAAGTCGTGATTATGGGTTGGGTCCATAGGAGAAGGGATCATGGAAAGATTACCTTTTTTGATATAAGAGATAGATGGGGAATAACTCAGGTAGTTATCGTGCCCAAAGAGTGTCAAACCTATGATGTCGTCAAGCAGATAAGGAGCGAATATGTAGTTGCGATTAAAGGAATCGTCAATAAGCGTCCCAAAGGCACGGAGAATCCCAAAATACCGACAGGATTTATAGAGCTGTTGGCAAAGGAAATAGAGATACTGAACGAGGCAGATACCCTTCCCTTTGAGATAGAAGGTGACACAGAACCAGGTGAGGATGTCCGCCTCAGGTATAGATATCTGGATATAAGACAGCCCAAAATGAAGAATAATCTGATTATTCGCCACAAGATTATGCAGGCCGCCAGACGTGCATTGGTTTCCCTGGGATACATAGAGTTGGAGACGCCCTTCCTGACAAAGTCTACTCCAGAGGGTGCCAGGGATTATCTTGTCCCTTCGAGGGTAAATCCGGGCAAGTTCTATGCCCTGCCCCAGTCTCCTCAGTTGTTTAAACAATTGTTTATGGTGGCTGGACTGGAACGATACTTCCAGATAGTGAAGTGTTTCAGGGATGAGGACCTGAGGGCCGATAGACAGCCTGAATTTACTCAGATAGACATAGAGGCCTCATTTGTGGATGAAGAAGACATATTTTCAATGAGTGAGTTTCTTATGCGGGAGATATTCAAGGAGGTCAAGGGCATTGACCTTGAAATCCCATTCCCCAGATTAAGCTATAGTGAGGTTATGGAGAAATATGGCACAGATAAACCTGATTTAAGAGGAGAGTTTAATAAGGAGTTTGCCTTTGCCTGGATAGTGGATTTCCCCCTCTTTTCCTGGAACGAAGAAGAGGGGCGCTGGGAGAGTGAGCACCATCCATTTACGTCTGTGCACCCAGATGATATCCCTGCCCTAGAGAGCGGGGATCTGGGAAGTGTACGGGCGCGTTCCTATGATCTGGTATTAAACGGTTCAGAGTTGGGTAGTGGTTCGGTTCGTATACATCAGCGCACTCTCCAGAAGAGGATATTTGAGATATTGAAAATGTCAGAGGAAGAGATAGAGGCCAAGTTTGGCTTTTTACTCGAAGCGTTTTCCTATGGCGCACCGCCTCACGCGGGTATTGCCTTTGGACTCGACAGATTGACGGCCATTGTGTGTGGAGAGGATAGCATACGAGATGTTATCGCCTTCCCCAAGACACAAAAGGCCGTTTGTATGCTTACTGGCGCACCTTCTTTGGTATCAGAAAAACAACTCAAAGAACTAGCTATAAAGATAATGGCTGGGTAGATTTGAATAAGGACTTATCGTCTACGGTTGTGATATAATGGAACTCGTTGTGGGACAAATAAAAAAACTAAAAACTAAAAAGCCAAAATTAAAAACCACAACACAAGTTTTGAGAATGGAGGAGGAAGAAGGAAGCATGAAGGATTCTTATTTACTGGGATATTTTTCTTTCTTAATAGAAAATTCCTCCATTCTCCATGCTCCATTCTTCATGCTTGATTGTTAAGAAGGGAGAACGGAGAAGGGAGAATGGAGGTAGTGGATTTTGGTTTAAAGAAGCAATGCGAAATGGTGGTTTTATCCTTCATTCTCCATGCTCCATTCTTCATCCTTAAGATTTAAGCTGTAGTTTTGAGATTTGAGATTTGAGATTTGACTTTTGAGTTATCTAAAATGCATAATCCGGGATTATACGGGATTATATATAAGAAACTAAAGGTCAAAAACAAGGGGGATAGGATGAGGTATAGCGTATTACTGGTGCTGATAGGACTTTTCCTTTTTATGTCGAGTGGTTGTGTTATAAGGGTCTATGAAAAGGAGATGCCCCGTAAGGACATCCTTGTAGAGGGCAATCAGGGCTATCTTGTCGGTTCTCCAGAGACCAGTCTCTATGTACCCGAGAAGAAGACGCGAAAGATACTTGTTACAGAGATAGAATTGATAAATCCCAAGGAGATAAGGATAGAGTCAGGAAAAGAGGAGACGGCTTCTACTCAGTCTGATATAGATAGAAAAACTGAAAGCGATTCCATAAAAATTAAGGAAGATTCTGCCAAAGAGGCAAATTACGGCTATATTTATAAGAAAGAGGAAGGAGCAAAAGAAGACACTAAAGTCTCAGAGGCAACATCAGAGGAGTCTAGCTCTGGAGAGGCAGAGACGGCTTCAGGGACAATAGAAGGAGAGGCCAAAGATGCAGGTACTATGGATAATAGTGGTGATGTGGCATATACTATCTATAAGGTTGAGAAGGGAGATACCCTCCAGAAGATATCCTACAAATTCTATGGCAAGTATAGTCTCTGGCCTAAGATATTTGAGGCCAACAAGGACAGGCTGGAGAATCCCGATAGCCTATATGTAGGCCAGGAACTCAGGATACCAAAACTTGAGAAATAATCAGGGTATTTATAACCATACTATATGCGATAGGATGTTTTAAAAGACAGCCGTCCTATGGAATTATTGAAAAGGCTTTTCCATAATAAAGGTTCAAATAATCTAAAGAAGAAGAGGCGTTTTTCTCTTCAGAATAATGTGAAGCGTCCTGGCTGGGTCTATGTCGTAGAGGTGCTCGTTGTATTTCTCTTGGTTGAGTTAGTACTGCACTTTGCCTCAGTCAGCCCGCTGGTTGCTATATTTTATTTTCTGACTGTTATATACCTAAAGATATTGAGGGGAAAGCGTCGGCTTCAGATGCTTGCCTTTGTGGCTATGTCTACTCTGTTTTTGCTGTACATACCAATAAGCAGGGTTATTATAAATTATTCTTGGTCGCCGTACTATGTGCCGGTTGCAGTTGCCTCTATGGCGATAATGCTATGTTATAGGGACCTGGAACTCGCCTTTGTGTTCTCGATGCTAGTGAGTTTTCTAGTCGCTGAGATATTTGGGGCCAATCTCTATTATTTCTGGATAATGTTTATATCTTCTGTTATCGGCGGGCTTATGTCATCTAATGTAAGGCACCGCAAGCACCTATTTCGCGCAGGTGCGAGTGTAAGTGTATCGATGGTCTTGCTGTATCTGATGTATGTCTACGCTACGCATAGTAATATTGTGCAGACGAATCTGATTGCCGCTGCAGTTAATGGTATTATCTGCTTTGCAGTGGTCTTTGTCTCTATTCCTATATTCGAGGTGATGTTTGGGGCCTTGACAAATATAAGCCTCCTGGAATGGGCAGATACCCAACAGCCATTGTTGAGAAAACTTATAATGGAGGCCCCTGGCACCTACCACCACAGCCTGGTTGTGGGAAATCTTGCCGAGGCAGCAGCAGAAGAGATAGGGGCCAATTCCTTGCTTGCACGCGTCGGTGCCTATTATCACGATGTGGGCAAGATTCCCAGGGCTGAGTATTTTGTAGAGAACCAGGTGAAAGGTCAAAATACCCATGGCAAACTTTCGCCTTCTATGAGCAAGTTGATATTGATGAATCATGTAAAGGAAGGCCTTGAGATAGCCAAAAAATATAGACTGCCCCGTCAGATAATGGACTTTATAGCCCAGCACCATGGCAGGAGCCTGGCCTATTATTTTTATAAAAAGGCCGTAGATGAGGGGAAAGAGGATGTAAGGGAGGAGGACTTCCGCTATCCAGGTCCAAAACCACAGACCAAAGAAGCGGCTATTGTGCTATTGGCAGATGCAGTAGAGGCAATGGTCAGGAGTATGAGTGATCCAAATCCCGACAAGATAGCCCATTCTGTGAAGACAGTTATAGATTCCAAGGTCATTGATGGACAGTTAGACGAATGCGATTTGACCTTTAGAGACCTGGATAAGATTGCAAAGGTCTTTACCCGTATATTGAGCAGTATGTACCATCAACGCATCCCTTATCCTGACCAGGATAAAAAAGACTCCCCTAAAAATGGCAAATCAAAATAGTAACACCTGCCCTGGTGTAGTAATAAATCTGTATGATTTAGTTAGAGTGGAGAACCTCGCTTGTCTAGAGGGATTAACGAGGATCTTTCTGAGGGAACAGGGACTGGAGTCTGCCAGAATAGACGTATATATAATGAATGATGATATGATATCAGTGGTAAATGAGAGAGTTTTCGGTGTTAATGACCCTACGGATGTCATAACCGTGCCTTTTGAAAAGGAGCCAATTTTTGAAGCAGAGATCTTTTTGGGAATCGATGAGATAGAGAGAAATTCTAGAGTATACGGGACAGATTTCAGATACGAGCTTGCCTTTTGCCTGATACATGGTCTGCTCCATGCCCTGGGATGGCAGGACGATACCCAAGAGGGTAGGGAGGCTATGTTTGAATATCAGCGGAGGTTTCTCGAGACATATGAGGATTGGGAATGTGGATGACATATATAGGTTGGATTTGTACGATTATTCGCTTCCCATAGAATTGATTGCCTATGAACCTGGAGAAGGCAGTCGTGATAGGCTTTTGGTCGTAGATAGAGGAAGGTGCAGGTTCAAAGAGGCTATTGTTAGCTCTATCCTGGAATATCTGGACAAGGACACGGTTGTGGTATTTAACGATACAAAGGTTGTTCCCGCCAGATTGATAGGTATAAAAGAAGACACCGGAGGGAAGGTCGATGTCTTACTTATCGAGCCTGTCTCTGAAGATAAGAAAAGGTGGAAGGCCCTTATAAAGCCTTTATCCAGGATGAAGGTGGGACAACGGATTATTTTCGAAGGCCGATTAGAGGCCGTTTATCAGGGAGACAGAATCATCGAGTTCAAAGAGGCAGTTGATATAGGCGTCCTCGAAGAGATAGGCAGGATGCCCTTGCCACCTTATATAAAGCGCCTGCCTGAAGAGGCAGATAAGGCCAGCTATCAGACGGTATATGCACGGCATTATGGTGCAGTAGCTGCCCCTACCGCGGGTCTTCATTTTGATAATAGACTGATGCAGGAGATGGCTGATAGGGTATGGGGGATGTGTTATGTTACGCTGCACGTTGGCTATGGGACCTTTTCACCTGTGAAGAGCACTGATATCAGGCAGCATCGTATGCACAAGGAGAAATTTTTTATAGATAGAGATAACCTGCGTTTATTGAGGGAGGCCATCTCTGTTGGGAAGAAGATATTGGCCGTGGGTACTACTACGGTAAGGGTCCTGGAGTCTCTCTCTCATAAGGATATCTTTGATAGGGATAGAGAGACAATAGAAGGATCGACAGATATATTTATATATCCTGGATATGAGTTTAAGTTTGTGGATATGATCTTTACTAATTTCCATTTGCCAAAGAGTTCTCTGCTTTTGCTTGTGTGTGCGTTTGCGGATAGAGATCTCATCCTTGATGCCTATAAATACGCTATTGATCACAGGTACCGCTTTTTTTCTTATGGGGATGCGATGCTTATAATATAAGCTAGTTGTCCCAAATTGTGCGATAGGGATTTGTGATATAATGGAACTCGTTGTGGGGCAAAAAATAACTAAAAACTAAAAACGCAAAACTAAAAACCACAACTCAAGTTTTGAGGATGGAGAAGGAAGCATGAAGGATTTTTATTTACTAGGATATTTTTCATTCTTAATAAAAAATTTCCTTCATTCTCCATGCTCCATTCTTCATCCTTAAGATTTAAGTTTTAAGCTGTGGTTTTGAGATTTGAGATTTGACTTTTGAGTTATCTAAAATGCATAATCCGGGATTATAGATATGATTAAATTGGCAATTACTCTGGGTGATCCGTTTGGAATAGGGCCTGAGGTTGTGGCGAAGGCCATATCCCTTCTTCCGAAGAGACTCAGAAAAAGGCTGGTAGTAATAGGGTGCAAGGCTGCCTTCAAATTGTTTTTCCCTGAGCTCGATTCGATTGAGATAATCGATATACCCTGCGGTAAGTTTTCGTTTGACAGATACCGTATTAGCTATGCCCGTTCTGCCCTTGCTGCCCTGGAGGAGGCGGTTTCTCTGTGTAAATCAGGACAGGTTAAGGGCATAGTAACTGCCCCTGTTAGCAAGGAAAAGATGGCCAGATTATGCAAGTTTACTGGCCATACGGAATATCTACAGGCCGCCTTTTCTGTAGACAGGCTGGAGATGATATTCGCCTCGCGTTCATTAAACCTCCTGCTCGTGACTCGTCACATACCAATATCAGAGGTCCCTGCCAGTATAACAAGGTCCAGGATGAGAGAGGCAATACTGACTGCAGCAGACTTCTGTTGTGCAATGAATGATAACAGGCCTATAGGGGTTTGTGGTCTTAATCCCCACGCAGGCGAAGGTGGGATGATAGGCAGGGAAGAGAAGGAGATTATAGTACCGGTCATAAGGATGCTAAGGAATAAAGGTATTGATGTTAGGGGGCCGTTCCCAGCGGATACTATATTCAGATACCGTCGCAATTTCTCTATCATTCTGTCTCTCTACCACGATCAAGGGCTTGCGGTCCTCAAGACACTGAATCCGTTTTCTGTAAATGTAACCTGGGGACTGCCTGTGGTCAGAACATCTCCCTGTCATGGAACGGCATTTGATATACGCGGTCAGGGCAAGGCAGATCCGCGTTCTATGCTTGCCTCTATTCGTATGGCCTTTAGATTGGCGGACGATGGATAGAGATGATTTTGTCCACAAAAGGTCATTAGGACAGTGCTTCCTGCGGGATAAAAGGGCCCTGGCCCTGATAGCCAATTATCTTAGAAAAAGGGTGGATGAAGGGGCCTCGATAATAGAGATAGGGCCGGGTCAAGGGGTATTGACCAGGATATTGCTTGAGTTAAGTCCCAAGAGACTGGTCCTTGTGGAGAGGGATTCTCGCTTGATTGGTCCATTGAGGAAGCAGTTTTCTCTACCCAATGTTGAGGTGATAGAAGCCGATTTCAGGTGCCTTGATATGGATCTGGAGGGATTCTACCTTGTCGGAAACATACCTTATTACATTACAGGTGATGTCCTGGAGATTATGCTGTTAAATCCCGGAGTAAAGGCAGGGTTTTTTATGTTTCAGAGAGAACTCTTTGATAAGCTGACTAGTTTGCCTGGCAGTAAAAAATATAGCTATCTTTCAGTGGTCCTGCAGGTCTTCTTTGATATAGAAAAGGCCCTGTCCCTGCCGGCCAGGGCATTTTATCCAGTTCCTAAGGTTAGTTCTATCTTTGCCGGACTGTTGCCGATAAAGAATTTAATAGATGTAGATAAACAGAAGAGACAGAGGTTCTTATCAATTGTGAGGCAGGCCTTTGTAAATCGTAGGAAGAAATTGAAAAAGAACCTTTCTCCAGAGCTGTTGTCTTATTTCCCTGACAACTGGCTGGACAGAAGGGCCCAGGAGTTTTCACCACAGTCCTGGCTTGAGATATTATTAACGGAAGGATAATGCTATGAGTTGCGATATAGAAAGATTATTTGCCCTGTTGTTGCTGTTTGAGAAGAGGCAGTTTTCCTCTGTTTATAGCCTGGATATGGGAATAGAGGGACTTATGGCTCGTTTAGGTAGCGAAATAGATCGTCTTATTTCAGAAAGGGACGATTTCATTTCCAGGAATATAGAGGCATTAAATGATTCGGGTATAAGGATGCTGACCTATTGGGATGACTCTTACCCAGAGTCATTAAAGAATATCTCTGATCCACCTCTGGTCTTATTCTATAAAGGCCAGATATCCTTGCTTGCTATCAAAAAGAAGATAGGGATTGTTGGTTCGCGAAGGGCTACCAGCTATGGACTTACAATGGCCAGGCGTATGGCAAGGGCAGTGGTAGAGGCCGGTGCAGTTACAGTGAGTGGTGGGGCCTTTGGGATTGATAATGCCGTGCATAAAAATTCCTGTATTGAGGATGAGTACAGGTCTATTGTGGTAATGGGTTGTGGGTTGAGTGATTTTTATCCTAGGTCGTATGCTGCTTTTTTCGAAAAGTTTCTGAAAAATGGCGGCCTTATACTGAGCGAATTCCTGCCCCTTATCCCCCCAGCGAAACATACATTTCCCAGAAGAAATAGATTGATTTCCGGATTATCCGATGTAGTGGTGGTAATAGAGGCGGCCAAGAGGAGTGGCGCTCTTATTACGGCCGGTTATGCCGTTGAGCAGGGCAAGGATGTCTATGCCCTACCTGGCAGGGTAGATTCGCCTGCCTCCGAAGGTACGAACAGGCTTATATACGATGGGGCTATCCCTATATTTGATCTGGATTCCTTTCTAGAGGAGATAGGTTTGTCTGCTAAGGAGAGGGATAGGATGCCTTTAGATGTGGATTTGAATCCAGTTGATAATGTGCTATTATCTATAGTACAAAGGGAAGGTAATCTGACGCTTGAGGACCTAATTGCTCTGAGTGGGCTGGATTATAGTGAGGTACTTAACCGTATCAGTCAGTTGGAAATCAAAGGGCTGATCCAGAGAATGGGGGGAATAATTTGCCTGGCTTGAAATATAATCCTAAAAAGCAAGACGATGTTTACAGGATACTGATATCTGTGCCCAATTGGTTGGGCGATGTCATCTTTACGACACCTGCTATCCGTGCTATCAGAAAGAGGTTCCCGAATGCCTATATATCCTGCTGGATGGTCCCGCGTACCAGGGAAGTACTGGCAAACAATCCGAATGTAGATGAGATTATTATGTTTGATGAGCGGGGCTGGTACAGGGATATACCAGGATTTCTGAGGTTCTTTTTTTCAATCTACAATAGGTTTTTTGATCTTGGTATATTGTTTCACCGTTCCTTTACCAGGGCATTGATAATGCGTATGGCGAATATACCTATTGTCGTCGGTGAACGTACAGGTAAACGCTCTACATTTAGGGTTTTGACAAATCCAGTTGATGTGGATAAGGATAACATGCACAGGGTGGATTATTATCTCAAGATAATAAAAGAACTTGGGATAGAGGCAGATGGTTATCAGTACGACTTTTACTTTACGAAGGACGACGAGAGATATGTTGATTCGCTTCTGGACTATCTTAAGGTCTTTAAAAACTTTGCGGTCCTGAACATAGGTGGGAATTGGGACTATAAACGCTGGCCACTTGAGAATTTTGCCAGACTTGCGGATAGGATTGTTTCAGAACTTGGCTGGGATGTATTACTGAGTGGGAGTCTAAAGGATATCTGGAGCTGTCAACAACTCGTTGATATGGCCAGCTACAAGGACAGGATATTTATTGTGGCCGGCAAGACCTCTCTTTCTCAGCTGGCTGTCTTGTTTAAACGGGCGCGTGTCGTTGTGTCGAATGATTCCGGTCCCTTGCATATTGCTGCGGCTGTTACCAGTAATGTTATTGGTATATTTGGTCCTACCTCTCCCTGGATTACCGGTTTAACAGGAGAGCTGTCTACCAATAATATCTGGTTGGCTGAAGGCTGTGGAGTGCCTTGCTATGTCTCTGAATGCAATCGGGATCTTTATTGTATGCGGGCAGTATCTCCCCAGACAGTGTTTGATAAGATAATCTCTGTGACTCATCAGTAATTTCGAATAAGACGGAAGTGGTTTAGGAGGTGTTTTGGATGGAGTTGATTGATAAGTGGAAGGCAATTAAGTTGCTTGCCCTGGATGTGGATGGGGTATTGACAGATGGACGTATTATCTATGATAGCGATGGAAGAAGCCTTAAGTTTTTCAATGTTTATGACGGTATGGGATTGAGCTTACTAAGGCGGGCAGCTATTGAAGTCGCATTTATAAGTGCCAAGTCCTCTCCTACCATAGCTATACGGGCAAGGGATTGCGGTGTTTCGATCGTAATGGAGGATATATCGGATAAGGCCGAGGCAGTAAGACGGGTTGCCTCGTCTGTGGGTGTGGAACTATCGGAGACGGCCTTTGTCGGTGATGATCTGGTTGACATCCCTGCTATGAGGGTATCTGGATTGGCTATAGCGGTTGCAAATGCCTGTAGTGAGGTCAAGGATGCGGCGGATTATATAACCAATGCCTATGGTGGGAGGGGAGCGGTCAGGGAGGTCTGCGAACTCATATTAAAGTCAAAAGGACTCTGGGAGAATATCATTTCTGGATATGTGGATTAATGTTTATCGATGACATTGTCCCACCAATCTGTTATTATTGCGCTGCCTATCTTAAAGAAGGCCTGTTATGTGAGGATTGTAGTAATCAGCTTTCTTATATCCATCCGATGGCTGCCCGAAGTAGACGGGATGGAAGATTTTTATTCCTATGGGATTACCAAGGCCTGCCGGCCTTCCTCATAAAGAGGTGGAAGTTTAATCGCGACATCATTGCAAGAGATGTAATCCTTTTCTGCATTGACAGTTATCTAAGTGAATTTAAAGATGAGTTTGCAGATATAGATTTTGTTGGTTTTATCCCAATGCATCCATTGAAGAAACGGTTTGTGCGTTGGTGGAATCCTGCCTCTGTTATTGCCAGATATATCTCGAATAAACTGAATATACCCTTGATGGATGTGTTATCTGTAAGGTTGTTTAAGCCTGAATTGCATAAAATAAGGGATGGAGATTTGAGATTAAAAAAGATAAGGAATTCGTTTAGAATAAAAGAAGATGCCTTGAAGGAATTAGTAGCTGCTTCAAGAGAGATAAGGTTGCTGCTCGTGGATGACATTGTAACTACAGAGGCCACCTTTAAGGAGGCAAGTTATACTCTGGTTAAGGCCGTCAATAATATCATTGTAAAGGGGTTTGTATTGTGCGGATGAGGATATATCGCAACTATATGTTAAGGCAGGTATTGATTCTTCTGTCCATTACCCTTCTTGTCTTTACCTTTATCTTTGTGGTGGGAAATATTGTTAAACTTTCGGATCTAATAATAAACAAGAAGGTGAATCCAGTCCTTGTGTTGAGATTGTTCCTCTATCTTATCCCGTTTGTTATTGGTTTCACTATTCCCATTGCCACGGTCTCTGCTATGGTCCTCTTGTTTGGGAGATTGTCAGCTGACAATGAAATTAATGCCTTGAGGGCCAGTGGTATTAGTTTGATAGATATCATATTTCCTGTCCTTGCCTTGTCATTTGTCTTGAGCCTTTTGACATTTATAATAAATGACAAGATAGAGCCACAGGCCCATTACAGTGCCCGCAGGCTTGTGGCTGAGATGGGAGTAAAGCAGCCCTTGGCATACCTAGAACCAGGCAGTTTTATTGATATCTTTCCTGGATATATAATCTTTATTTATCAATTGAAAGATAATTTTATGAGATACGTCCGTATATATCAGCTCAGAGACGATCAGCCCCCAAGGGTGTTGATAGCAGAGAGGGGTCAGGTAATAGTGGATGAACTGCGGCACAAGCTGAGGTTAAAACTCAGGCACGTTATATCTGACGAGGTCGATCCAAGACGACCGGATAAGTTTTACAAGTTTGTTTCGGATACCTATTTTATTACATTCGACCTTCCCAAAAATGATAGTGGAAAGATATCAAGGAAACTAAAGGAACACGATATTCGCACGCTTCTAGGTATAAGAAGGCGTTATAAAGAGAGGGGCATAGGCGTTTTACCTATAGATATAGAGATAAATAAGCGTCTGGCCTTTGCCTTTGCTCCTATGGTGTTGTCAATATTTGCTATTCCTCTGTCTATAAAGACGGCCCGCAATGAGACCTCTGTTGGTATAACAGTCGTTGCCTTGATTACCACTATCTATTACTTTGCTATGCTTGGTGCAGAGGCGATTAGTATAAGGGGGATTTTACCACCTTATATGTCTATGTGGATACCAGATATATTGTTTGTAGTAATAGGATTTGTATTGTTGAGTAGGCAGAGATAATGAAGATATTAGATAGATACATAGGCATAAGGTATTTGAAGTTTATGGGTTTCTCTCTGATTGGATTTATCTGTCTCTATATATTGGGAGACCTGCTC
>JALVWL010000210.1 GCA_027034965.1 Candidatus Omnitrophota bacterium | reverse complement strand
CAGTCCTGACAGATGCGTGCAGAGATATAATCGTAGGCAGTGAGCATAACTATCGGCTGGTGCCCCTTCATCTCTTTAATCTTTTTCACGGTCAACACATCCATCTCATCACCACCTCCACCATAGGAAACAACACTGCACTGATAACACCTGTTACTGCCAATACCAGTATTATCAGCATACTAAAGGGCTGCAGCCTTGCATAAATGACAACCAAAGAACGCGGTAGGAATGCCATCAGTATATGCGAGCCATCCAGACCTGGTATGGGCAAGAGATTAAATAGCCCTAGCACCACATTCAGAATAGAGACACCCATAAAGAATTGACTTGCCGCAGGGGTAAAACTTGCCTTTGCCATTACACAAAATAAATACCCCAGGATCAGGTTGGTCATTGGGCCGGCAAGGGAACATAACGCCATACCAATCCTAGGATTTTTTATCCTGTAAAATCTAAGCGGGTTGACAGGCACTGGACGCGCATAACCAAATAGAACCGGAGAATGCGATAAAAATAGAAAGAGGGGAAGCAGAATCGAACCAAAGGCATCGATATGATAAAACGGATTCAGACTCAATCGGCCCTGTCTATAAGCAGTATCATCACCCAATAGATAGGCCACATAACCATGGGATATCTCATGCAATATTACAGAGTAGAGAAAAAGCAACAAAAATAAGATCCAAATCATAATTAAGCCCGGATTATGCATTAGAATTCTTTACTTTCCATCTTATAAAACTCAAATCTCAAAAGTCAAAAGTCAAATCTACAACTTAAAACTTAAAACTG
This sequence comes from Candidatus Omnitrophota bacterium, assembly GCA_027034965.1. GTDB lineage: Bacteria > Omnitrophota > Gorgyraeia > S143-82 > S143-82 > S143-82. Next base: position 6,573 of record JALVWL010000210.1, on the reverse strand, counting down.
GCAATCTTTAAAGCCCTTACTTTCTATCTTCTTTCCTTTTTCTCGCATAAGACCTCAATCCATGCAATCCCTTCTCGCCTTATTTAGTCCTCTTTTCTCTTTATATTAAAAATAGTTTTGAGCTTTGAGTTGTGGTTTTTAGCTTTTAGCTTTGAGTTTTTAGTTTTTTTTCATTGTGGTTTTTAGTTTTGCGTTTTTAGTTTTTAGTTATTTTTCTTTGTCCTACAACGAGTTCCATTATATTTTAATCCCCTACTGCATAATTTGGGATAATCTATTTTAACACAAGATTTGCAAATAGTGCTAAATAGAATAAAAAACAGCCCGATATGAATCGGGCTGTTTTTTGTTTTGTCCCAGATAGCCTACAATGCTCTTAAATAAACTCCAGAGGGGATACAACTTCTCCCTTCTCATTTAACAAGGCCTCAAGCCTTCTTTTCTGTTCCCTAAATATCTCAAATACTACATCCGGGGTCTGGGCCTCTGAATCAGAGTAAAGCCTTTCCATCCTCTCTATCTTGGCTATATTGTTCCTGACCCTCAAAGAGAACTGTTTTATATAATCCTCTTTTAGATAGCTCTTTCTCAACACAGTCTCAAACAAGGCCTTTAGGTCTTCATAATAAGGCAGCAGTCCAATCGGGGTCTCAAAGGCCTCAAAATATCCCCTTATCCTTCCAACTATCCACTTCAACCATATGCGTTTATCGTGCATACCAGTAAGGTAGTTGCCATTCTCATCCTTCTGAAAATAATTCACCCCAAAGATCAGAGGAACCTTTTCTAATCCCTCTGCGAACTTCAGGTGATTATAGATATACTTGCCTATTGGTATGGATAAAAAGTCAAGGTTCGCCATAGGATTAAACTTACGCACACCGACCTGACCCAATGTGGCAGCCGTTGTCTCAGACTCAAGGGATGCCCCTATTGTGACCACTCCATGGGCCCAATCAAAGCTCTGAAAGACAGGTACCCAGGTATCAGAATCCCTTCCCCCATACACAATGCCGCTTACCTCAACACCGTCCGAAGCATCTAGTGCCTCAAGGTCACAGTTCTCCAGCGCTGAAAGCCTGATAGTATAACGGGCATTGGGGTGGGCATACGGTATCTCCTTGCCAGACTCATCCTTCTTGCCCTTAAACCACTCACCCGAAAAGTTCTCACCCCTTTCGGGGACCTCTCTGCCATCCCCCTGCCAATAAGGCGTGCCATCACATACCAATACATTCGAGAAGATTACCTCTCCTTTAGAGGTCAGGACCTTCCATATAAGGGGATCGTCGTCTGGATTGACGTCCCTGATAATCCCAAAGATACCCCGTTCAACATTTACTGCCTTGACCAGCCCATCTATATTGCGCAGATAGGATATATCGTCGCCCACGATCTTTTCTCCTTCGACCATACAAGTAGAGGTCTTACCGCAGGCACTGGGATATGCACCCGTAAGGTATGCCTTATTACCATCTTTATCGTGCACTGCCATCAAGAACATATGTTCAGCAAGCCAGCCCTCTCTATTAGCACGGGCAATCGCCAGCCTTAACGCCAATTTTTTCAATCCAACCGTATTTCCAGCATATTGGGTATTGACACTGAAGACAATCTCATCTTCTAGGTCTATATAGATCCGTCTCTTGTCTATATTCTTACTGTTCATCCGCTCATCCAACTCCCCAGCTGAGTGCACAAACCTAAAGAAACTTTCTGGTCTGGCCTTTATAAATGCCTCAAAGGCCGGTCTATAGAGGATATCCTCTGAATGGGCAACATATGCAGAATCGGTTATCTGGACCGCATATAAGGAAAAGACAGATCCTACTGGACCAAGGCCCATAAATAGGACATAGGCATCCTTGCCCTCCATAGCCCCATCCAGATAAGACCTTATCTCCCTTAATCCCTCCTCTTTATCAACTGTATTGAGGGAGCTGCCCAGCTTCATATTCGGCCCAACCAGGAACCTGGTATTTGCCTTATCCCTTGCCTGATCTTTTATGCCATCGAAGTGTACGCTGTGTCCGTCTATCTTAAGGGCCTGCTCCTCACCCAATGCAAGGGCCTTTTCTCTTATATATTCCACATCCTCTTTAGAATCCGTCCTTACAAAAACAGATTTTGGTCTGCACAGAGACACATACTCCTCAAGGAAGGAAAAGACATCATCCCTGCCCACCATTTCAAGAGCTGCCCTTGACTTATCATCGCAAAGGGCATTCAAGTTCGGATATCTCTCCAGCATCTAACACCTCCTAATGTTTTTTAGGCCTAATCATTCATTTAGTGACCTAATCTTCAAGGAAGATCTCACTGCACAGATTTAATGTTTGGCCTTAAATAGTGTAAACAACCCTTTTGAGGAAGGCCACCTATTCTGCACCTCCTCACTCAAAAGGGTTATGTGTGTTGATAAGATTATACAGAAAACTAAGTCTCTATCAATAAAAAAAGATATCAATATCGTCTCTATGAAAAGCTTATACCTGCATTAACGACTAGATCTTAACAGGACAGCATATTTAAGATAATCCCTGGTCATAGCCAGGAGGGAGTGGGAGTATATGTAGTGATGCAGTCTGGCCTGTTCTGACCTATACTCATCATCCTTATCTTTATAATACGATACAAAACTATACATTTGCTTATAGATTAACTCAGTAAGAAGACGGGAGGGGGCACTGCGCAGGTCTTTGAGGTCTTCTAGGTCAGCATTCTCCAAAATATCACTGGCTACATCCACTATCCACTGATACCCCAACTCTTCAAAGCGCTGCAGTCCTCCGGCATTGCTGGTAATAATAAGGGCGCCCTGATGGATTGCCTCATCGACCATAAGATTGTAGCCTTCCTTGATCGAGACAGCAAGATACGGCATATTTGTCCTGGCCGCAAGTCTATAAAGTGCCCCGACCTGTTTGCCCCTGGCATTCCATACAAAATAGATATCATCACTGTAATCTGAGCGACCTATGGCCTCCTCGATAAGCCTCTTTATCTCCCCTGTCTCAGGGTCATCATCTGCCCCTCCAGCAAATACCAAAAACTTGGGTATCCAATCCTGCTGCCAGCCCTTGCGTAAGAAATCATAGGCTTCAACTGCCTGCAGGATCCCCTTCCAGGCATCTGCCCTTGCCCCTGTTAGGATAACAGGCTCACAGGAGAGAAAAAGTTGTCGTAATCCTTCGTCCATTTCAGCCAGAATCTCTACCCATTCCTCATCTGGCCTGTGTCTATTTTTTTCACTAAACACATCAATCCCAGGAGGCTGAGCAAAGACCCTTTCTTTATCTTGCCAAGAAGAAGGTATAAGATGGGGCTGGGCCAGCAGTATACCCCCCAATTCATTTAACCTATTTAACACCCCATCAATATAGGTCCAAACCCGTCTGGCCCCAGGATTTTCCTCTGAATGTTCTATCCCGCTTATATCTATATGGAGCCTAAATACCCAGGGTCTTTCAACCTGGCCAAAAGAATCTGCATATTCCAGAAAGGCCTCCAGGGTAGAGACGACCTGGGGGTCCTCAAAGAAGACCGCCCCTATAGAATCATCCTCCAATATCCATTTAAAGATGACGAAATTGTCTCTCCCAACCCTCCTCAATATATCGATCTCTTCATCTGATATCTCCATATGTTCACCCTGGATAATGTTGTGTATCTTCTTGGTAACCGCATAAAAGCAGGAAGGACAATAGGGGTGAACTATATGCCACTCTAGTTCAATGCCATAATGCCTCAAAAATTTATAAAGCCCTGGGACCATTTCTGCCACCCCACCACCTGAGAAGGTGGCATTTATCAAGACGATTCTCCTTTTGCCAGTTTGTAGTAATGTCTGAGAAAGGGACTCTAATTCAGAAAACAACTGTCCTGCCTCATCCCCCATAACCCTGGAATACTCTTTCCGATAGGCATCCCAATCCAGATAAAGGGCTTCATCATCAAAAGCAAACTTTATCTTATCCCTGAGCCAAGCTGGATCTTTTTCTGATAAGAACTTCAAGGTATCTACTATCCAGAAATGCAGATAGTCCTCTAATCGCTTGTCCTTGGAGACTACATCTAGGGAGCCCAAGGCCCTCAAAGAATCAAAGGAGGCCTTCATAATATCCAGTCCATCCGGGAATAAATCCTGCTTATTCCAGGCAAAGAAGATAGGTAACAGGCCACTTACAGGGCCTTCAAGATTCGGGCTAATCGTTTCCCAGAAGCCCTGGAAATCCTTATCGAGTAGTATACGATCCCTAATCTTTTCAGGCAGAGCATTGTCCATAAACACGCCCCTTGCTATTAGGAAGTATATAAGATTCCCCCAAAAAGGCAAGCAGAATAGCCCTAACTCGGATAAGTCCAAATAAAGCCCAAAAAAAACAGTTATTCCCCAAAGGAATAGACCTTCTCGATGGGTTCCAGGACCTCCCACCGGCACTTCAATCCCTTTGGAAAAACAGCCAGGTCTCCGGCCTTTATCTCTACATCCCCCGCATCTGTATGGACAATAACCCGCCCTTTATGGAAATAACAGGTCTCCTGATCCGTATACTCCCAGTCGAATTCCGACACAGGACAACTCCAGGTTGGCCATTCAGAGACACCCAACTCCTTTAATTCTTCTTGCGTTGGTTGAGTAACCTTTACCTTCATTCCTCACCTCCTGACTTTCATCTAATACTGACTCTACCTCCTTTAAAAATCAAGGGCCCTGGGTCTTGCGGGCAAACCAGGCAAGGTCGTTATATCACCTGCAAGCAGTACAACAAAACCAGCCCCAGCAGATAAAAAGGCATCGTTTATCTCAAACTCATATCCTTTATCCACATCTATATCCACCCTATGGGCAAAATTATACTGGACCTTTGCCACACATATCGGCAGCCCCCCAAACCCTGTATCCTCAAACAGGGCAATCTTTTCCCTTGCAAATGGAGAGATGCGCAGTCCATTGGCAAAATAGACCTTCCTGGCCAGTATTTCTAATTTCTCCTCAATAGACATATCTGATCTGTAAAGCCTTTTTGGAGAAGAGTCCGCTTTCCCAGCAAGAGACTCTATCACATCGACCAACTCCTCTGCCCCTTCACTTCCCTTTGAATACAGATAACTCACCACAGCACCATCCGCACCTACATCCCTAGCAAAGCTACACAATCCTATCAACTCGCTCTCATCATCTCCCTCCCTGGCATTGATGAGCACCACAATCGGCACACCAAACTGCCTTGCCACAGAGATATGGCGCCTTAGATTTTCCCGCCCATACTCAGAAACTGCCTGGAGGCTTGCCACCAGGATCACCAAGTCAGGATAAAGCCCACTGTAGAACGATTTTATGTCAAAGAATTTTTCACCACCACAGTCCATTCCAAAGCCCGCCTCTGTAAAGACATAGTCGGCCAGGGTAAGGCCAATCCTATCGGCTATGACAGAACTAGCACCGATGCTTATGTTCGCAAATGGACCGGAATGGATAAACACCGGGGTGCCCGAGATTGACTGTACGAGATTGGGCATAAGGGCATCGGTAAGCAGACGCAGGACTGCATTCTCTGCCCCTATATCTGAAAGGTTAATTGGTTCGGGAACGTCAGAAAATCCCAGGACTATCCTAGCAATCCTGTCTTTAAAGTCCTGCACATCCCTACTAAGGGCAAGGATAGACATCAATTCCGATGCAGCTGTGATACAGAACTGGGCGCGATGTGGGAAATACCTCGACTTTCTATCCCAATTAATGCCGACAATTACCTCTCTAAGGGCCGCATCGCTGACATCTATAGCGCGGGGCCAGTTGAGCTCAGACACATCAAATCCAAGCTCATTGCCCCTGAACAGATGATTGTCGATAAGGGAGGCAATAAAGTTGTGCGCACTACTTACCGCATAGTTATCACCAGTAAAATGCATATTTATATCATCCTCAGGGATGGCCCGACACCTTCCCCCTCCTGTTCCCCCGCCCTTTATACCAAGATAGGGACCAAGAGAGGGCTGTCTTATACAGGCGATCGCCTTTCTCCCATAATGATTAAATGCCATTGACAGGCCTATCGTCGTAGTAGTCTTCCCCTCTCCCATTCTGGTAGGGGTCATTGCTGATACAAGGACATAACGGCCTCTCTTAACTGCCCCATCCAACAGAGAAAGGGACAACTTGGCCTTATACTTGCCATAAGGCAGAAGGTCGACCTCTCTTATCCCTAAGATTCCAGCGACATCTCTGATATCTATCACAAATCTATCTCCCTTACTCGATTTGACCTATAAACCCGGATTATACATTTTAGATAACTCAAATCTAAAATCTCAAAAGTCAAATCCACAGCTTAAAACTTAAGGATGAAGAATGGAGCATGGAGAATGAAGGATAAAACCACCATTTCGCATTATTTCTTTAAATCAAAAAACCCACTGCCTTCATTCTTCCTTCTCCGTTCTCCCTTCTTAATAATCAAGGATGAAGAATGGAGCATGGAGAATGAAGGAAATTTTTTATTAAGAAAGAAAAATATCCCAGCAAATAAAAATCCTTCATGCTTCATTCTCCCTTCTCTATCCTCAAAA